>CAKZLS010000585.1 GCA_937127205.1 uncultured Rhodospirillales bacterium | reverse complement strand
CGTGCCGAACGTGGAGGGCGACCACGTGGTCACGCCGTCGCCCCTCAATCCCCTGGGCATCAAGGGCGCCGGCGAGGCCGGAACCATTGCCGCCTGCCCCGCCGTGATCAACGCCGTGGTCGACGCTCTATCGCCGCTGGGAATCCGGCATATTGACATGCCGGCCACGCCGGAGAATATCTGGCGCGCCATTCAAGCCACAGATTCACCCCCTTCCTAGGAGTCCCCTC
Organism: uncultured Rhodospirillales bacterium; assembly: GCA_937127205.1. Lineage (GTDB taxonomy): Bacteria > Pseudomonadota > Alphaproteobacteria > Rhodospirillales > Defluviicoccaceae > CAKZLS01. The sequence continues at coordinate 20,913 of CAKZLS010000585.1, read as the reverse complement.
CCCTTGTCCCTGACCATCGATACCGCCCTTGTCGAAAAGGTGCGCCAGATCGCCTTGCGCGCCGGCGACGCCATCCTCGACGTCTACAACACGGATTTCGCGGTCGAGCGCAAGGACGACGCCTCGCCCGTCACCGAAGCGGATCAGCGAGCCGAAACCCTGATCGTCGACGCCATCCGCCGCGAGATCTCGGATGCTTATCCCATCGTCGCCGAAGAGGCGGTGGCGGCGGGCGATATCCCCGAGGTGGGCGACGCCCCGTTCTGGCTGGTGGATCCGCTCGACGGTACCAAGCAGTTCGTCTCCCGCAAGGGCGAGTTCACCGTCAACATTGCCTTCATTGAAAACCGCCGACCGCAATTGGGAGTAGTCCATGCGCCGGCGCTGGGATCCACCTATTGGGGCAGCGCCAACGGCGCCTTCGCCACCTTCGACGGCGGCGCACCGCAGCCCATATCGTGCCGGCCGATGCCGGGGAAAGGTGTTGTTGCGGTCGCCAGCCGGTCTCATCGCACCCCTGAAACCGATCAATTTCTTGGCCAATACGACGTCGGCGACGTGATTTCGTCCGGCAGTTCCATCAAGTTCTGCCTGGTGGCAGAGGGTCGAGCCGACCTCTATCCGCGCATGGGCCGAACCATGGAGTGGGACACAGCGGCGGGGCACGGCGTGGTCCGGTTCGCCGGCGGCTCGGTGACCAATGTGGACGGAACCGAGTTTCTGTACGCAAAACCGGAGTTCGAAAACCCCCACTTTATCGTGTGGGGCGCCCCCGAAGCGGCGTGACCGACCAAACAACCGTTCGACCTGCCACAACCGAAGCCATAACCGACGCGGGCCAGCTGTTACGTGCGGGTCGATTGGTGGCTTTTCCCACCGAGACCGTCTACGGACTTGGCGCCGATGCCACCGATGACCGCGCCGTGGCGGCAATATTCGCGGCTAAGGATCGTCCTCGTTTCAATCCGCTGATCGTGCATGTGAGCGACGCCCGTGCGGCTCGGGAAGTCGTAGACTTTGATGAACGGGCAAAGGCGCTCGCGGCCGCGTTCTGGCCGGGTCCGCTCACCCTGGTGCTGCCCCGTCGGCCGGACTCGGGGCTTTCGTTGTTGGTCAGCGCCGGCCTCGAAAGCGTCGCGGTGCGGGCGCCCGATCATCCGGTTGCCCGGGCGTTGCTGGAAGCGGCCGAGCGACCGGTGGCGGCACCGAGCGCCAATGCGTCGGGGCGGATCAGTCCAACGACGGCGGCGCACGTAGCCCAGTCTCTCGGTGGGCGGATATCCCTGATCCTCGACGGCGGCCCCTGCCGGGTGGGCCTGGAATCAACCGTTGTCGACCTCTGCGGCGACGCGCCCGCTTTGTTAAGACCTGGCGGGTTGCCCGCCGAAGCCGTCGAGGCCGCGATCGGGCCGCTAGCGCCGCCAGGGTCCGGACCGGCTCGCTCCCCGGGGATGCAAAGCCGTCATTACGCGCCCCGCCTCCCCCTTCGCCTCAATGCATCGGCGCCACGCCCTGGAGAAGCACTTCTGGGATTTGGCCGCGACAGCCAAGAAACAACGAAGAACCTCAGTGCTTCGGGAAATCTGGAGGAAGCGGCGGCAAACCTGTTCGCCATGGTCAGGGATTTGGACACCGGCGGCCACACGGGCATAGCGGTCGCACCGATCCCCGAAACCGGACTGGGCCGGGCGATCAATGACCGTTTGCGGCGGGCTGCGACCCGGCCGGACACGGAAGGCGACGACACCCGCTGATTGTGCCGCTATCGCAAGTGTTGCGGGCGCGGGACCAACGTCTTAAGTAGAGCGCATCATGGTTACATCCGAACCGAACCCGCTGCATCCTTCCGACGGCGTACTGGCTTCGATCCAGGAAATTGTCGGCCCGAAAGGCTGGATCGACGATCCGGCCGACCTTGAACCGTACCTCGTCGAAGAGCGCGGACTGTACCATGGCAACTGCATCGCCGTGGTGCGGCCGGGCACCACCGAGGAATTGGCCGCGGTGGTTCGGGTCTGCGCCGATGCGGGCGTCGCCGTCGTGCCGCAAGGCGGCAATACCGGGCTTGTCGGCGGCGGCGTTCCCGAGGGCGGAATCGTGCTGTCAATGTCGCGGATGAACCGGGTTCGCGCCATCGATCCGGTCAACCGCACAATTACGCTCGAGGCCGGCGTCATCCTCGCCGATGTCCAAAAGGCGGCCGAGGAGGCGGGCGCCCTGTTTCCGCTCAGCCTCGGCGCGGAGGGAAGCTGTCGCATCGGCGGCAACCTGGCAACCAACGCCGGCGGCATGACCGTCGTGCGGTACGGCAATGCCCGCGACATGGTTCTCGGGCTGGAAGTGGTGCTCCCGGACGGCCGGATCTGGGATGGGCTCAAGGGGTTGCGCAAGAACAACACCGGCTATGACCTGAAACAGTTGTTCCTCGGATCGGAGGGTACGTTGGGGATTATTACGGCCGCGGTGCTGAAACTCTATCCCCCGCCCCGCGTCGCCGAAACGGCGCTCATCGCCGTACCCAGCGTGCAGGCGGCGCTTGATTTGTTCAATCGCACCAACGAACAAGCAGGCGATACCTTGACCGCCTTTGAGTTCATGGCCCGCATCGGCATCGACTTCGCCGTCAAACATGTCCCCGACATCGTCGACCCCTTGACCGAGCGGTACCCGTATTATGCGTTGATCAAGCTGACCAGCACTCAGGCCAACGCGCCGCTGAAGGACACATTGGAAGAAATTCTCGCCGACGCTTTCGAAGAAGGATTGGTGGAGGATGCGGTCATCGCCGCCAGCGAGTCACAGGGCGAAGCGCTTTGGCGGATACGCGAGTCCATCCCCGAAGCGCAAAAGCCGGAGGGCGGAAGCATCAAGAACGACATCTCGGTGCCGCTCTCTTGCGTACCGGACTTCATCGAGCGCGCCACCGCCGCGGTAGAACAGGCCATGCCGGGCATTCGGGTGGTTCCCTTCGGCCATTTCGGCGACGGCAACATCCACTTCAACCTGAGCCAGCCCATCGGCGCCGATCGACAGGCATTCCTGGCAGAATGGGAGCGCTTCGATCGCATGGTCGCCGACATCGCCACCGACCTCGGCGGTAGTTTCAGCGCCGAACACGGGATCGGCCAGCTGAAGACGGTGGATATGGACCGCTACAAGTCCGACGTGGAGATCGATCTCATGCGGTCGCTCAAACGGGCCCTCGATCCCAAAAACATCATGAACCCGGGCAAAGTCGTCCGTTCCTAGTAAAGCCAAGCCCCCGGCATAAAGCCAAGCCCTTGGCCGTTACGCTGCCCGCGCGGTGTTCGGTTGCGGCGACTGTGAACCTCCGTCTAAGGTCGGCTCCGCCGGCGCCGGCGCTGGGGATGTGGTCGGTGAGGACACAGGGTCGGTTTTCCGGGCTCGCTCAATGCCCAGCATTACTGTCGCCGCTAGGAACGGGACACTTTGGACCGCGAGCGTGGCGGCGAAGAGCGACAGCTCTGTGACCTGCTCTTCATTGATCAGCACCAGCACCAGAGACGCGAGAGCCAGCAGAACACCGAGCACCGCTTCCCAAGCCACCGGGTTCTTGATCTGCTTTTTGGCATTTCCGCCCTTGTCGGTCCGCCGGAATGGCAGCGCGTCGGAAATCAATCCGACCACGACAGCGCGCGCAACCGTCAATTGCAAACTCATTGCCGAGAGGGCCGCACCCGGCACGCAATGGAAGGGGATATCAACCCGTCTGGCGTAAAGAACCGCGCAATGCAAAAGCGCGATAAGGAATGCGGCAAGGATCGTAATCGTGAACGGCAACGGCGGAATTAAGACACCGACGAACACAATTACCGGCGCCCAGAGCAGATTGAAAATTGCCGCAGCGGTACCGAGCGCATCGGCCAGCCAATACATCCAACCGACAAGAAAGTGGCTTTTCTGACGGGTATTCAGAGTGTTGGAGCCCGGCAGCATGTGCGCCCAGTGCTTGCGAATGATCTGCATGGCCCCGTAGGCCCAGCGGAACCGCTGCGTCTTGAACGCCTCGAAAGTGTCGGGTAACAGGCCACGCCCGTAGCGGGTGTTGGTATAATGGGCCAGATATCCCGCTTCGAGCAGGCGAAGACCAAGTTCGGTGTCCTCGACAATGGTCTCGGTGCCCCAGCCGCCCACTTCCATCAAGGCCGTGTGGCGAACCATACACATGGTTCCATGCTGAATAATGGCGTTATCTTCGTTGCGCTGAACCATACCCACGTCGAAAAAGCCTGCGTACTCGCTGTTCATCACCGTCTTGAACAAGGACTCCGGTCCGTCGCGATGGTCTTGTGGCGCCTGGACAAGAGCAACCTTGGGATCTTTGAACAACGGCGCCAAATCATTCAGCCAGTTCGGCAACACCACATAGTCGGCATCGATCACGGCAATGATTTCGGCGTCGTCTGCGGTATGGTCGAGCGCCGCATTGAGCGCTCCCGCCTTGAACCCGTCGACAATGATATTAAGGAACTTGAACCGAGCACCAAGCTTTCGGCAGTGTTCCTCCACCGGCGCCGAATACTCAGCTTCCGGCGTGTTGTTGACGATGACCACGACTTCGAAGTTCGGATACTTGAGCGCCGCCAGACTGTTCAACGTCTGGATCATCATGTGGGCGGGTTCGCGGTAGGCAGGAATATGGATCGAAACCTTCGGCGTATGCCGGATGATGGGATGCCCGCCCATGACATTGACCAAGCGTTTCGGCCGGTGGCCGAAGGCAACCACGAAGATCTCATTGAGCTTGGTCAGTGAAATGAGAGTCAGGGGAACAATCAGCAAGAAACCGATTGTCCACATGATGGCGATCCCCGGGTTGAGATAGTTCTCGAACGGATACGCCGCGGCGATGATCACTGCAGCAGCCACGCCATTGGCTGCCAACGCAAAGGCCACGGCTTGGCCAGCCGTTGCCCGCCCGCGCATCAGCCCGAGGATGGCGATACCCGCACCAATGATTAAGGCGAGCGTTGCTTTCCACAGTGTTCCGCTCTCCTCGACCGGCCCGGTCAGGGAGAACTTGGCATTCCCACTGGTATCGAATAGTCCCCAGTACGCTCCAACACTGCCTTCATTGACCTTCCAAGGCTGATCGAACGCTTCGATAATGTTGTACTCGACACCGTGCCTTCCGGCTTCTTCGATGAATTCGCGAATGATGGTCGCCTGGGCCAACTGGCCCGGCTTGGCATCCAAATTGTTGTAGCCCTGGCTCGGCCAACCAAATTCTGTAATGATGATCTTTTTACCAGGATAGGCGTCACGCAACTCTTGAAGGCGATCAAGGGTGAAGGATACCGCCTCATCGGCCCCGACACCTTCCCAGTACGGGAGTATGTGAACCGAAATGTAATCGACGGCACTCACCAATTCGGGATTTTTCAGCCACAGATACCAGATTTCACTGGTGGACACAGGCACATGAACCTGACGCTTGACCTCTCTGATCATCTCGATCAGTTCGTCGGCGGTGCGCTCCTTTCGCAGCAGCACTTCGTTTCCGACGAGTACGGAGCGAACGTTTCGGTTGGCCCGTGTTAGTTCCGCTACCGCCTCCATCTCCTCTCGATCCCGGGTTTCGGTATCGCCTATCCAGGCGCCGAGAACCACATCCAAACCAAGATCTCCCGCGATTCTCGGGATGCGATCCTGTCCCGCAATGACGGAATATGTGCGCACACCGTTCGCGACCGCGGCCACTCGCTGGAGGTCTTGCTTGATTTGCCCCGCCGGGATGAGATCGATGTCTTTGGGGTTAACGCGCGTGTGATATGGGCTGTAGGAGACGTATTGAATCGGTTCCGCCACATCCGTCGGTGACACGGATTCATGGGAGAAATGCCAAAACGCGCCATGAAGAACCGCTGCCGCGATAACCGCGCAAAAAAGCCTTACCATGTTTTGCCCTTACTCAAGAAACCCGCATCGGTGGAACATCTCGTTGCCACCATGAAACGATTTGTTCAGTGCTTAAGTTCCGCCACTCGCCGGTTCTTTCTCATCTTCTGCCGGATCTTCCTGATCATTTTTACCCTCTTGGCCGTCGTCCTTAGGTTCGGCTTCTCCCAAAGATTCCTTTGGCTGAAGCCCCGCCACCGGATCGGCCCAGCATCGATCGACCCGCGACGCCAATTCCTCGCCCTGGTTCTGCTCAGCGCCGCCAACGACACAGCCAAAGGCCTCCGAAAGGTGCTCCTGCGGGCATCCAAATCGCTGATAAAAAGGGTTAAAATCCCTGGCGGTCATGGCGTCGTCGCGGGATAGCAGGCTGACGATACGTGTTCCCAACCACCGGCATTGCGCGTTTTGAGCTGCCTCGGACGCGCCAATACTCCCTTCCATAGCCGGCCGGGGAAGCGGCGACTTCAGAAGATCCGTATCTTCGGCACTTGGCAATTGCTTGGCAGCCACGCCCTCAACGGTCTGCGCCGGCGTTGATTCAGAATCTGACGCCAATGCGTTACCGACGGCAACGGCATGAAAAACCATCATTGCGATCAAGCCCCATACTGGGAAGGCCATAATTTCTCCACTAACAACAAAGGATTATCGGATTGATCACAGAAAGACTCCGCCGTTGCATATCGGATCTGGAAACCCGTTTCACTGTTCTGTATATGTCTATTTTGAGTTAATTAGAGGGATATTTATGGCAGTACAATGGCGGTGATTTCGTATCCGCAACAAATGGTTGTAGTTCGCGTCATAGTTTCGTTACGTAATTTTCACGATTTTATTTTTTGTCAGCGCTTACAACCTATGGCAGATTGCCGAAAATACTTCCGGACGGCTTTTTACGGACGCCACCACGATATAGAGGACGGAAACGGGTTTGCGATCGCCGGTCTACGGGCGGCCGGAATGGTTCGCCGGTGACAAACGGCACAAACTACGAGAGCTGGTCCTGATGATCGGGCTCAACAAAAAGAAGGGGCGGCAAAAGCCGCCCTTTCGGCGTTGATCCGTGTTGCCAGATCCGATCTAGCCAGTGCGGATTGCGCCTAGGTTCCGACCACTCCGCCGCCCTTCTTGACGATGACCTGCACCGATGGCCGTGGGGGCATACTTTCGTCAAAATCAGGCCAACGGGTGGATGGGGCGTCGAAGGTGGACCCCTTTGTGTCACCAGGATGCTGGACAGCCACGAACAGCGCGGTGTCGTCGGTGTTGAATTCCGGTCCGCAAAGTTCTGCGCCCAGTGGGGTGCGATAGAAATGCCGGGTTAGGGCCCGGGCCGGCCCCTCCGTTTCCGCCGCCCACAAGCCGTCCGCAAGGCCCGCCTTCGGCGCCCCATCGGTGGCAATCCAAATCCGCCCCGTGCGATCAAAGGCCATATTGTCCGGCGCCGACAGCCAGCCGTTCTCCGTGACGTCCGCGTGGTACTTCGCACCGTCTTCGGGTTTGGCCGGATCGCCACCGAGAACGAAAATATTCCATGTGAACTCACTGGCTGCGTGGTCCTTATCCGGTCCCTTGCCACCAGGCGGTATCATTTCCATCACGTGGCCGTGCTTATTGGAAGCACGCGGATTAGCGGCGTCGACTTGTTCCTCCTGACGTCTGGTATTGTTTGTCAGGTTCATATAGACCACGCCGGTCACCGGGTTCGGCTCCACATCTTCTGGCCGGTCCATGGGCGTGGCGCCCAGCAAGTCAGCGGCACGGCGCGTTTCAATCAAAACGTCGGCTTGGCTGGCAAATCCGTTTTCTTTGATCAGCGGTCCCGTGCCGTAGACCAATGGCAGCCAACTGAGCTTCCCGTCCTCATGGAATTTGGCCACATACAGGGTTCCGTCATCCAGCAAATCGCGATTGGCTTCCCGATCGGATGGGTCGAAGCGACCCTTGGTGACAAATTTGTAGACGTAGTCGAATCGTTGATCGTCACCGGTATAAGCGACAACCCGGCCGTCTTTATTAACCACCGTGGTGGCACCTTCGTGCTTGAAACGCCCGAGAGCTGTCCGTTTCACCGGGGTCGAAGCCGGGTCATAAGGGTCGAATTCCACCATCCAACCGAACTTGTTGGGTTCGTTCGGGTCCTTTGCGACGTCAAACCGGTCATGATAGCGGGACCACGCATATCGGCTCTTGGGTTTGAGGCCGTATCGCTTATAGTTTTGCGCTTCCGATGTTTGTTCGGGATCCCCGCCGAAATAGTAGTGAAAGTTTTCCTCAGCAAACAGAATGGTGCCCCAGGGCGTCTTGCCTCCGGCACAGTTGTTTATGGTGCCGATCACCTTGTCGCCCGTGGGATCGGATTTTGTCTTCAGCCGGTCGTGTCCGGCCGCCGGCCCCGAGAGGACGCATTCGGTCTCGAGTGCGGTTATCCGGCGCGCATATTTGCTGGGATTGACTACCGACCATGTGTTCGTCGCATTGTCTCGGATGACCTCGATCACGCCATGACCGTGGGCGGCCATTTCCACGTCCACCTGCTTATCGGAAAGCTCCTCCAGTTTTCCCCTGGCAACACCGGTGAACATCAAATGATGGTTCGTATACTCGAAATTGACGCAGAGAAGGCCGTGGTCGGCGTTCTGTGACCCTGCCGGCAACGGCATAAAACCAACGTAGTCGTTGTTGTACCCCCATTGGCTGCCCTGAGCCTCGGCCGTTTGGTTGAGCGGATCTAGGGATGGTGCGTCCGCGATCACCGGGTCGCCCCACCGTATAAGCGTTTGGACTTCATAGCCGTCGGCAACCGCGTGAGTCTCGGTCATACCATGCGGCACCTCCGGGAACGTCAAGCTTGCCGCACTCTCAGCCCGGGCCGGACGCGCCGCCACGGCCCCGCCCATGGCGCCCATCATCGACAGGGCCGCAACAGCCGAAAAACCTTTGAGCGCCTCGCGCCGGCTGTATCGCGCGAAGATCACGTCGCCGATGGTGGGTTCGCTGGAGCTATTGGACGGATGGTCGTCGTCATCCACCGGCAATGGATCGTATTCGGTAAGCGTGCACTTTCGCGTCATCGAAAATAAACCTCCTGATTTTGGTTCCTTAACGGTCGCGCCACACGATTGTCAAAAGTGCCCACGCCGTCGCGAACGCTGCACCCATAAGATAGGGTCCGTCGGTGAACCTTGTGTGACAGTAATATGTTGAGTTGGTTTCACGGATGGCGGTGATTTCGGTTTGCAGAGGGCATTCGGCGACCGCCCGAAAACCCCCGAAAAGTTGACGTTTACGTAAACGTCCAGTAGTTTGAGCGTCGTCCCGTCCGGGCACTTTTCGAGAGGAGAAATCACCCAAATGAAATACACCGCACCCCTGACCGACATGCGCTTCGTGATGCACGAGTTGACCGATTTCGGCGCCATCCGGTCCATGCCTGGGTGCGAAGAGGTTACCGTTGATCTGGTCGACGCGGTCCTCGACGAGGCCGGCAAGTTCGGTTCGGACATTCTGGCGCCGATCAATCCCTCCGGCGACCGCCAGGGCTGCACCTTCGAGAACGGCGTGGTGCGAACGGCAGAAGGCTTCCGCGACGCCTATGCCCAATTCGTCGAAAACGGCTGGCATACCTTACCCTTCGATCCGGAGTACGGCGGCCAGGGGTTACCGCTGCTGGTTTCGACGGCGGTATCGGAAATTTGGACGGCCGCGAACATGTCCTTCGCCCTCTGCCCGATGTTGAGCCAGGCGGGAGCCGAGCTGCTTTCGGCGCACGGTACCGATGAAATGAAATCGGTTTACCTGGAGAAACTGGTTTCGGGGGAATGGAGCGGCACCATGAATCTGACCGAACCCCAAGCCGGTTCCGATCTGGCGCGCATCCGCAGCCGGGCAGTACCGGAAGGTGACCACTACCGTATTTCGGGTCAGAAAATTTTTATTACCTACGGGGAGCACGATCTGGCTGACAACATCATTCACATGGTGTTGGCCCGTACCCCCGACGCACCTCCGGGCGTAAAGGGAATTTCGTTGTTTCTGGTGCCGAAGTTTCTCGTCAATGACGACGGCAGTCTCGGGCCGCGCAACGACGTGCAGTGCGTCTCGATCGAACACAAGATGGGCATCAACGGCAGCCCGACCGCAATGCTGTCATTCGGCGACAACGATGGCGCCGTCGGCTATCTGGTGGGCGAGGAAAACGGCGGACTGGACCTGATGTTCATGATGATGAACAACGCCCGCCTCGCGGTTGGACTGGAGGGAGTGGGCATCGCCGACCGCGCCTACCAGCGCGCCCGAGATTTCGCATTTGAGCGGATCCAGGGGAAAATGATCGGCTCGCACGATCCTTCGCCGGTAGCCATCATTCATCACCCGGATGTCCAACGAATGCTGCTCTCCATGAAAAGCCAGACCGAGGCAGCCCGCGCGCTGACCTATTTCGCTGCCGCCAACCTCGATCTCGGCAAACTCCACCCCGATCCAAAGGCCGCCGGCCAGCACCGGGCGGTGGTCGATCTTCTGACGCCCGTGGTCAAGGCGTGGGCCACCGATATCGGCATCGACGTCGCCAATACCGGCATTCAGGTTCATGGGGGCATGGGCTACATTGAGGAGAGTGGAGCACCCCAACATCTGCGCGATGCGCGAATCGCCGCGATTTACGAGGGGACAAATGAGATCCAAGCGATCGATTTGGTGGGGCGTAAGGTCGCTCGCGACAATGGAACGTCGATGACGGCATTCATTGCTACCATTCGTGGGTTGGATGCGGAACTGGCTCAGGTTCCGGGCGACACCGTGGCCGCAATTCGCGACCGCCTGCGCCGCGGCGTCCAGGATATGGCGGATGCCACCGACTGGCTGCTCGAAAACTATGCGGACGAACCACGCCGTGTGACGGCTGGGGCTACGTTATATTTGCGGTTGGTGGGAATTGTCGCCGGCGGATGGCTGATGGCGAAATCGGCCGCCGCGGCTGACCGGCTGCTGGCATCCGGCGACGGTGATCCGGAATACCTTCGTGCAAAACTCGTCACGGCCCGCTTCTTCGCGGATAATTATTTGGCACAGAGTAGCGCTCTTCGAGAGATGTTCGTCAACGGCTGGGCAGCCATAGACGGGGTCGATCCAGAGAACGCGTTCTAGGATCCGTTTGGTCTTGTTGGGCGACTGACGGCGCCGCTCGAGCCGACAAAACGGTGTCCAATAAGCAACTATCGGCCGAAAATCGTCAAACCGGTCTTGAAAAGACGATCAAACGGGCAGAACCTGTCAGCGCTTGAGTCGGATGGAGTTGCGGCTAGGGCTGCAAGCTCGTCTTGAGGGGTATGTTCCGACCCGCATTGCTGGTTCGGGACCGAACAATAAAAAAGGCAGTGAAAATAACCGACATTCCATGCGCCGGGGCACGAAGGGCGGGACTCTTTAGGGGACGGCGGCATTGTTGAGGATCGCTATCAACTATGCCGGCTTGACGCTCGCACTGTTATTGCCGCACTCGCTATCCCCGAATGGCCGGCCAGCCATCGGTTTAGCGCTCTCGAAATTGGCCTTTTTTCTCTCGATCTTCGCTTTCGGCTGTCTCCATGCGGTTCCCGCGAGCGCCGAAGCGGAGGAGCCGCCGATATTGTTCGCCGCCGACCAACTAACCCACGACCGCGAACTCGGTATCACCACCGCCACCGGCAATGTGGAGATCATTCGCGAGGACCGGACATTACTGGCAGACACCGTTACCTACAATGAGCCGCGCGATTTCGTGACCGCGTCCGGAAACATCACCCTCTTGGAACCTTCGGGCGATGTGCTGCATGCCGATTACATGGAACTGACCGGCGATTTGAAAAATGGCGCCATCGAAAACTTCAGATCTATTTTGTCCGACGGAACGCGTATCGCCGCAGCCACCGGCACCCGGACTGGCGGCAATCGGACCGAGATGAACAAAGGCGTCTACTCGCCATGCTATCTGTGCCCGGATGATCCGACGGCGCCGCCTATTTGGCAAATCAAGGCGGTCAAAGTCATTCACGATCAAGAGGAACAAACCGTCGAGTTCAGGGATGCATGGTTGGAGTTCGGCGGGGTTCCCGTGCTCTACACGCCGTACATGTCGCAGCCGGACCCTACGGTGGAACGCAAAACCGGCTTCCTGCCCCCGGATTTTGGTGTCTCTTCAGACCTCGGAGTTGTCTTGCAGGCGCCGTTCTTCTGGGCCATCAGCCCGTATAGCGATCTCACGATCGCTCCCACCATGCTGACCGAGGAAGGCCCGCTGTTGGAGGGCGAATACCGCCATCGTTTCACACACGGGAATTTCCTATCCCAGGGCAGCATTACCCGGGACTCCCGGCAGCAAACGCGCGGTCACATTTTTAGTGAATTCCTTTACGATATCAATGATACTTGGCGCGCAGGTTTCAACGCCAACCGGGCCACCGACCGCACCTATTTGAGGAAATACGGCTTCAGTGACGAACGCACCTTGACCTCTCGCATCTTTGCCGAAGCGTTCAGCGGACGAAATTACTTTGTCAGCCAGGGGTACGCCTTCGACGTCATGGATTCGGATATCAAACAAGATACCGTCCCCTTCGTGGTGCCCCTGCTTGATTACAACTTCGTCGGCCAGCCCGATGATGCGGGCGGCCGATTCAGCGTGGACATGAACCTTGCGGTTCTCACCCGCGACGAGGGAAACGACACCCAGCGCCTGTCCAGCCGCATCGGATGGGAGATCCCATTTCTCGGCCCCATCGGCGATCTGTTTACCTTTTCGGCCGCCTTATGGGCGGACGGCTATCACGTCATGGACTTCGACAGACCCGGCACTCAGGATAGTTACACCGGATACACTGGCCGGCTGTTTCCGCAAGGACGGCTGCAATGGCGGTTGCCCTTGGTTCGGCCAGGCGAGACCGTCACACAGGTGGTCGAACCTATTGTCGAATTTGTCGCCGCTCCCGACTGGGGCAATCCGGACAAGATCCCCAATGAAGACAGCCAAGCCTTTAATTTCGACGAAAGCAACGTTTTCGGTTTCAAACGATTCCCCGGCCTCGATCGGGTCGAGCAAGGATCACGCGTCAACTACGGACTGAATTGGAGATTCTTGGGCATGGGCGATGCGACCGCCAATGTCTTTGTCGGGCAAGTCTATCAGTTCAAGCAGGACAAGGATTTATTCCCCGATGGCTCGGGCTTGGCGGATAATCTCTCCGATCTCGTCGGTGCGATTGAGATCTCCCCAAAGAGTTATATTAACCTCGCTTACCGGACCCGGGTCGATGTGGACGATTTCGCACCAAGGCGAAATGAGTTAAGCTGGCGTCTCGGTGTGGATGCCCTGAATGTTTCCGGTGAGTATGTGTTCTTTGACCAAGACGACGAAGAGGATGTCAACAAGCGAGAACAGATCAGGGCTTCCCTGCGGGCACAGTTGAGCCGCTATTGGAGGACTCGAATTTTCGGTACTCGCGACCTGCGAGACGGAACGAACCGGATACTCGGGGTGGGGTTGACTTATGAGGACGAGTGCCTGGAATTCGGCATCGAATACTCCCATCGTGATTTCAACGATGATGACATTGACGAATCGGACGCGGTGTTTTTCAGAATTGCCTTCAAGACCCTGGGACAAGTAGAAACCGGTTTCAAACACAGAGCTGGAAATTTCGGCGGTTAATTTGCGCCCACGGGCGAGCCGAGCGAACATATGCTTGGCTAAGATAGGAAGGATCGATGATTCGCCCTCCAGCATCATTTCAGCCGTTGGGCATCATCTCGAAATTACGATGAACAGATTCTTGGTCACGATTGTATTGGTCGCAACAGCGGCGTTGGCGTTGCTGACACCTGATGCGCGCGTCTTCGCACAAGGGGGATTGCGCATTGCCGCGATCGTCAACGACGATGTCATTTCGCTCCACGACCTCGAAAACCGGCTCGCGCTGACCCTGGTTACCTCCAATTTAGAGAACCGTCCCGAGGTTCGACAGCGGGTTGCTCCGCAAATTTTGCGCGCTCTGATCGACGACCGCCTGAAGGTGCAGGAGGCGAGGCGCCTCAACATCGTCGTCACAAAAGCTGAAATCGACAACGCCCTGCTACGGATTGCGCAACAGGTCAAAATGTCGCCTCGCGAAATGCCCCAATACCTCGCCAGCCGAGGCGTTAAAATGTCGACACTGATCGATCAAGTCGAAGCCGAAATCGGTTGGCTGAAGACGGTCAATCGCCTCGAAGGCAATCGCGTACAGGTGGGTGAGGACGAAATCGACGCGGAACTGGCTCGCATTCGCGAAAATGCCGGCCAACCGGAATACCGGGTCGCCGATATTTTTCTCCCGGTCGACGATCCGAAGAACGAGGCGGAAGTCAGACAACTCGCCGAGCGCCTTTTAGGACAACTCCAGCAAGGCGCGAGCTTTCCATCGCTGGCGCGGAACTTTTCGCAAGCGGCGTCATCGGCGGGCGGCGGCGACCTCGGCTGGGTTCGGCGCGGTCAATTGTCCGCCCCACTGGATGCCGTCCTGCCCGAATTGGAACGCGGCGAAGTGTCGTCCCCCATTCGCACGCCTGTGGGCTATTATCTTCTGTTGATGATCAACAAGCGCACATCTCAAGGATTGGCCGAAGGCAAGGTAACTGTCACCCTGTCCCGACTTTCCTTGCCGCTGCCGGCCAACCCGTCGCAGCAAGAAATCGCCGAACGCCTGCAAACCGCGAAGTCCGCTAGCGAGGGTGTAGAGAGCTGCGCCGAATTGGAGGCCGCCGGCCGCCAAGCCGGAGGACAGCGCTCCGGTAGCATGGGTGAGGTGGAAATTGACCGATTGCCGGCGCAGCTCCGCCAGTTGGTTCGCCCGCTCGCGGCGGGAGAAATGACGGCTCCGCTTCGAACCGATGAAGGCGTCGTCGTTGTCATGGTGTGTGATCGGGTCGAAGAGGGAAATGTCAGCGAGCAACGGGCTTTGGTGGAGAACATGCTGCGCGAACAGGTCCTGACCGCGGCCTCGCAGCGACATCTCAGGGATCTCCGCCGCTCGGCTCTGATCGACATTAGAATATGACAACGGAGGCCGCCGCCGCGGGAGAGCGTAAGCCGCTCGTCGTAACCATGGGTGAACCCGCGGGCGTCGGAGGCGAAATCACGCTAAAGGCATGGCTTCGCCGGACGACCGGAACGTGTCCGTTTGTCGTTATTGACGACGCCGAACGGCTGCGGCGGCTGGCGACCGCGTTGGAGTTGCAGGTGCCCGTTCGTGAGGTCAATGCTATCGAGGAATCGTCGGACGCCTTTGCCACAGCGCTGCCGGTATTGAACCGCCCGTTGCCCGCACCGGTGTCTTACGGACACGTCAACCCGGCCAATGCGCCCGCGGTTATCGCCGCCATCGAGATGGCGGTGCGCTTCGCCTTGGACGGTAAGGCGGCGGCGGTCGTGACCAACCCCATCAACAAGAAGGCCCTGTACGACGCCGGTTTTCTGTTTCCCGGACACACCGAGTTTCTCGCCGCACTCTCGGGCGACGCAACACCGGTGATGATGCTGGCCGGTCCGACGCTGCGCGTGGTACCGGTAACCATTCATGTGAGCCTGCAGAACGCCATCACCACGCTGACGCCCGCGCGGATCATTCAGGCGGCCGCTATAACCAGCGAGGCGCTTCGGCGAGATTTCGGTATCGACCGTCCCCGGCTGGCGGTCGCCGGCCTCAATCCGCATGCGGGCGAAGACGGCGAACTGGGCTCGGAGGAAGCCGAATTGGTTGCGCCCGCCATCGACGCGCTGCACGCCCTCGGTATCGATGCGGTGGGACCGCTTCCCCCCGATACCCTGTTCAGTCCCCGGAGCCGTCCGACTTTCGACGCCGCCATCTGCATGTACCACGATCAAGCGCTGATCCCGCTCAAGGCCCTGGATTTCGATCAAGGGGTCAATGTTACCCTGGGCCTGCCGTTCGTTCGAACGTCTCCCGATCACGGCACAGCGCTGGACATCGCCGGCACCGGCCAAGCCGACGAAAGCAGTCTCATCGCGGCGCTCGATATGGCAGCCGCCATGGCCGCGCGCCGAGTGGGGTCGGCGCACGCGTGACGGCATTCCCCGCGCTCCCTCCGCTTCGCGATGTCATTGCCCGGCACGGCCTCGATACCCGGCGCTCGCTGGGCCAACATTTCCTGCTCGATCTCAACCTCACCGACCGGATAGCCCGAATTGCCGGTGATCTGGCGGGTGTGTCGGTGATTGAGGTGGGTCCCGGTCCCGGCGGACTGACCCGCAGTTTGCTCGAGGCCGGCGCCTCCCGGGTGGTAGCGGTGGAGAAGGACCCTCGGTGTATCGGCGCGATCGCTGAACTGGCAGCCGCGTTTCCCGAACGGTTGGAGATCATCGAGGCAGACGCCTTGGAGGTGGACGCGCGCGACCTGGCGCCGGCGCCCCGAAAGATCGTTGCCAATCTGCCGTTCAACGTGGCTACGCCGTTGTTGCTGCAATGGCTCCGCGACGCTCGGGATTTCGCCCAGCTGACCTTAATGTTCCAGAAAGAGGTGGCTGACCGGTTGGTCGCCGAAGCCCACACCTCCGCTTACGGCCGGTTGTCGATCATGGCGCAGTGGCTGTGCCAGGTCCGCCGCGATTTCAATGTGGACGCGCGGGCCTTCGTTCCGCCGCCGCGCGTGGCCTCGACGGTGGTGACCCTCGTTCCGCGCGATCAGCCGCTGGCACCTGCCGAGCGCCCCCTTCTGGAGACAGTGACCGCGGCGGCGTTCGGCCAGCGCCGCAAGATGCTGCGGCGAAGCCTGAGACCGCTGGGCATCGATCCGGTGTCCGCCGACATCGATCCGACCTTGCGCGCCGAAGATCTGTCGGTGGAAGATTTCTGCCACTTGGCAAGAGTGCTGGCGGAGCACAGAAACCAAGAACCGGGTTGATAGGTAAGGCCCGAATGACCATCGCACCTTCGAAAAAGAAATCGTTACTTCTGTCGCCTTATCTGCTTCTGGTCGTCGCGGTTTCGTGCTGGGCCGGCAACTTCGTGCTCGGCCGGGCCATTCACAGCGATATCCCGCCCGTCACGTTGACCTTCTGGCGATGGGTTGTCGCCGGTGCCGTGCTGCTGCCTTTCGCTGGGGGGGCGCTGTGGTCGCATCGCCGAACTCTGCTCAAGCATTGGAAACTGATCGTCGTGCTGGCGGTCACCGGCGTGGGCCTGTTCCATATCTCCGTCTACGTGGCGCTGCAGACCACCACGGCCACCAATGCCGCGCTGGTGTTCGCCACCGTACCGGTGCTCATTCCCATCATGTCGTTGGTGCTGTTCCGCGAACCGGTCACCACCCGCCAGATACTGGGGACAGCCATCTCATTGGCGGGGGTTACGGTGGTTATCGTACGGGGCGATCCGGCGATCCTCGCCAATCTCGAACTAACCAAGGGCGACCTATGGATCCTGCTTGCCGTCTTGGTGTGGTCCATCTACTCGGTGTTGCTCCGGCGTGTCCCTTCGGGCGTGCCGATACTGGCCATAATCTTGGGCATCACGGGAATCGGTTTGGTCCTAATCGCGCCTCTCTACGTCTGGGAGCTCAATACCATTGGCGGTTTCGAGCTGACTTTGGCCAATCTGCTCAGCATCGCCTATGTCGCCCTGTTTGCATCCGTGTTGGCTTACATCTGCTGGAACCAAGCGGTCGGCGAGGTCGGCGCCAACAAGGCCGGGCTGTTCTCACATTTGATGCCGGTGATCTCCACGCTACTTGCCATCGTGTTCCTCGACGAAGGGCTTGAAGGGTTCCATTTCGCTGGCATCGCCGCCATCGCCGCCGGCCTATACCTAACCACCACGGCTTACCGCACCGATAGAATCATGCCTAAAGATACGAATGCCTAACGCCCGCAGATGGCGCCGACGAAATCGTGCAGTCCGGTCTGGCGGTCGCGGCGGAGCCGCTCAGCCGCCAGGATCGACTGGACCGCGGTAACCGACTCGTCAACCAGGCGATTGACGATGACGTAATCGTATTCCGCCCAGTGGCTCATCTCGCCGGCCGCCTTGGCCATGCGTCGGCGGACTACCTCGTCGGAATCTTGGGCGCGGGTATGCAGACGACGCTCCAGCTCACCATGGGATGGCGGCAGGATGAAGATGCTGACCAGATCGGCGCGGGCATTCTGCTTGAGCTGCTGTGTGCCCTGCCAGTCTACGTCGAACAGCACGTCGCGGCCGCCGGCGAGCGGCGCCTCCACCCGTTCGCGCGGCGTGCCATAACGATTGTCGAACACGGTAGCATGCTCGAGAAGCTGGCCCTCCGCTACCATGTGCTCAAATGTGGGAAGGGCAAGGAAGAAGTAGTCCTTTCCATCGACCTCGCCCGGTCGTGGCGACCGCGTGGTCGCGGATACGGACATGGTCAAGGCGGCATCGCGCCCTAGGATTTCCCGGGCGATGGTGGACTTCCCGGCGCCCGATGGCGAGGACAACACCAGCATCAGGCCCCGGCGCCTGATTTCCGGCGGTGGAGGGGACGGTTGCTCACTCAATATTCTGAACCTGTTCACGCAGTTGATCGATGGTCGCTTTAAGGTCGATACCCACCCGCGTCAGCTCCACGTCCGACGACTTGGCGCAGAGCGTGTTGGCCTCGCGATTGAATTCTTGGCACAGAAATTCCAGCTTCCGGCCCACCGGCCCGGTGCCGGCGAGCAGAGCCATGGTCGCCTCGCGATGGGCCTTGAGCCGGTCCACCTCCTCGCGAGTGTCGGCTTTGGCCGCCAGCACCGCAACTTCTTGCGCAAGCCTCTCTTCCGGCAACGCCGGGGTGGCTTCAAGGAGTGCCGCGACCTGGTCGCGCAAGCGCTCCCTTATGGCATCGGGTTGGATCGCAGCCAACCGCTCCGCCTCTTCGCAGAGCGTCCCGATGCGATCGAGATGGACATCGAGAACAGCGGCCATACGTTCGCCTTCCTCGCGGCGCATGGCGGCCAACGAGTCCAGCGTCTGGTCGAGTCCGTCGAGCAGCGCCGTATCCAGGGCCGCGCGCTCTTCCTCCGATGGCTGCTGGTCGATGATTTCGATCATACCCCGCAGTCCCAGCAGACCTTCAGCACTGGTGGGCCTGAACTCGGGCAGGCGCTGCTGGATCTCCGGCAGTACGGCGATGATACGATCCAACGCATCGGTATTCACCTGGACATCGGCTTGGCGCACGGACCGCGTCACCGTCAGGTTCATCCAGACGCTGCCGCGCTTCAGTTTGCGGGTAGCGCGCTCCCGGGCCTTGAGTTCGAGCGCTTCGAATCCACTAGGCAGTCGGCAACGAGCGTCCAGCCCCTTGCCATTCACGCTCCGCACTTCCCACGCCCAAGCACAATCGTTCGCTTGGCCCGCGGATCGCGCAAAACCGGTCATTGAACAAATCGCCACAGGCTCCCCTTTCGGCCGCCTCTAAAATCTCGAAATCGGTCATGTATAGGCCACGCGCTTCGGAGCAACAAGTGCCACGATCTGCCCGCAATGGTGGTTCAAGACCTTCGTGCATGATTTTACAAGTATTCAGATTTGCCCTCATGACAACCATTGCGAAATTATGGCAAAACGCGCACAATTCCCCAATAGGGACATGATAGTTTTTATAAATCCTCATATACCAGTCACGTCATCACACGCGTCAGGAGAGTTGGAATTTGGATAGTCGCTTGGTCGATCAAGCGGATCTCCTATTTGCCTTGGAGCCGACCCTTCAGTTGATGGACGATGCCGTAATGGTGACCGAGACCAATTTGGACAGTCCCGGTCCGCGGATCGTATTCGTAAACCGAGCCTTCAGCGCCATGACCGGATATGCCCCGGACGATATCGTCGGCCAAACCCCGCGTATTCTCTATGGTCCCAACTCTGACCGTGATTTGTTCGATCGCCTCCGCGACGACTTGAAACGCGACCAGAAGTTTCTCGGAGAAACCGTTCTCCGTCGCAAAGACGGGAGCGACTTCGTGTTGGAATGGCAGATCGTCCCCCTGCTGAACATCGACGGCCGACTCCGCTATTGGCTCAGCATTCAACGGGATGCCAGCCGTTGGAAAAACGCCGAGGACGCCCTCCGCGACAGCGAGGCGCGGATGCTCACGATCACCGACGGGATTCCCTCGCAGATTGCCTATATCGATCGGGATCAACGCTTCTGCTTCAACAACCGGGCCTACCAACATTGGTACGGCGTAAGAAAAGAGGATTGCTACGGCCGGCACGTCGCCGAAGTGGTTGGGCAGGACAATTACGAGCGGGCCAAAAAATATATCGATCGCGCACTCCGTGGAGAAGAGGTTCGGTTCGAATACATAGACAGCTTTGACCGCCGTGATCGCGTCGCAGACGTCACTTACATTCCGGACTTCGATGCCAGCGGTAAGGTGAAAGGTTTCCACGCGCTGGTCAACGATCTTACAAAACGCAAGAAAGTCGAAACCGCACTCCGGGAGAGTGAGAAGCGCATCCGCACCATTACCGACTCCTTGCCCTCGCGCATCGCCTATCTAGACAAAAATTACCGGTACCAATTCAACAACAAAGCCTACGAAATCTGCTTCGGCATTAAGCGCGAGGACATCTATGGCAAGCATCTTAGAGAGATCATCGGCGAGAAAGCATTCGAACAAGTCAGAGACAACACGCGACGAGCGCTGCACGGCGAAAGAATGCGTTATGAATTCATCAATAACCATGGAGAAGATCCGAAGATCGAAGAAGTCACGTATGTTCCCGACCTGGAAGCCGACGGCTCGCCGAATGGCATCTATGTCCTAATCAACGATATCACTGACCGGAAGCGTGTGGAAAACGAATTCCGGGCCTCGAAGGAATTCCTGGATAACGTTCTCGATGCCATCGACGACCCGGTATTCGTCAAGGACGAGCACCATCGCTGGGTAGTGATGAATGCACGGGCCTGCGCCTTGGTGGGCGCCTCCCGGTCGGAACTGATTGGCAA
>CAKZLS010000584.1 GCA_937127205.1 uncultured Rhodospirillales bacterium | reverse complement strand
TCCGGCCCCGGCCGGCGCCGCGCCCATCGTCGAAGCCCGCGACACCAAGGTGTGGTTCCCAATCAAGAAGGGCGTGCTCAGGCGCACCGTCGACAACGTCAAAGCCGTGGACGGCATCACCTTGACCGTCCGCCAGGGCCATACCCTCGGTGTCGTCGGCGAGAGCGGTTCGGGCAAGACGACGCTCGGACGGGCATTGATCCGCCTTCAGCGCAGCCAAGGCGAGATCACCTTCGATGGCCGCGATCTCCAGGGGCTGTCGAACAAAGACCTAAGGCCGCTTCGCCAGAACATGCAGATCGTGTTCCAGGACCCCTACGGCAGCCTGAGCCCCCGCATGTCGGTGGGCCAGATCATCGGCGAAGGCCTGAAGATCCATAATCTCGGCGGCTCGGCCACCGAACGCCGATTGCTCATCAGCCAGGCGCTGGAGGAGGTGGGTCTCGACCCCGCCGTCCAGGACCGCTACCCGCATGAGTTCTCCGGCGGCCAGAGGCAGCGGATCGCCATCGCCCGGGCGCTGGTGTTGACCCCCGATTTCATCGTTCTCGACGAACCCACCAGCGCGCTCGACATGTCGGTGCAGGCGCAGATCGTCGAGCTGCTGCGCTCGCTGCAGAAGACCCACAACATCGCCTATTTGTTCATCAGCCACGATCTGAAGGTGGTCCGCGCCCTGGCCCACGATGTGCTGGTCATGCGCCACGGCCGGGTGGTGGAGCAGGGACCGGCCGAGCAGATTTTCTCCAATCCCAGCGACCCCTACACCCGCGCCCTGATGGCCGCCGCCTTCGAGCTCAAGGCCGACGACGCCGGCGTGGTTAACACCTGACCCCCCGGGGGCGGCCGATGGCCATTCTATTCACCAGCAAGGATGACGATCCGGACGCGTGGCGCGCGGCGCTCGCCGCCGAACTGCCGGACGAAGAGTTCCGCGTCTGGCCGGACGAGACCGGCGATCCGGCCGACATGGAGTTCGCCCTCGCCTGGGGACCGAAGCGCGGCGTACTCGCGCGCTTCCCCAATCTAAGAGCGATCTTTTCGCTGGGCGCCGGCGTCGAGCACCTGTTCCGCGATCCAGACCTTCCCGCCGGCGTGCCCATCGTACGGCTCGTTGATCCGGGCCTGACGCTCCGCATGACAGAATACGTGGTCCACTGGGTGCTCCACTTTCACCGAGGATTCCACGCCTACGCGGCCATGGAGCGCCGCCGCGAATGGGGTCGCCTGCCGGTTCCCCCGCCGCCGGAAAGGCGTCGGGTCGGCATCCTCGGATTGGGAGCGCTGGGCAGAGACGCCGCCGAAACCCTGGCCGCCTTGGGTTTCGATGTCTCCGGCTGGAGCCGAAGCCCGAAGCATCTCGACGGCGTCCGCTGCTTCACCGGCGCCGACGCCTTTCACGCGTTCTTGAGCGAACTGGACATTGCCGTCTGCTTGCTGCCGCTGACCGAAGAGACACGCGGCATCCTCGACCGCCGCGCCCTTGCGGCCTTGCCCCGGGGCGCCTGCCTCATCAACGCCGGCCGCGGCCCTCAGGTCGTCGAGAAGGACCTCTTGAACGCCCTCGACACCGGCCACCTCGATGCCGCAACCCTCGATGTGTTCGAGATCGAACCGCTCTGCGACGACCACCCCTTCTGGACCCACCCCAGGGTCATCGTCACCCCCCACATCGCCAGCCAAACCAGTCCCAGCACGGCAGCTCCCGAAATCGCCGCCAACATACAACGCGTTCGAGCCGGCGAGGCGCCGTTTCCGATTGCGGAACGGTTGAGAGGGTACTGAGGAATTTGTTTCCGAACCGAGCGAGCAAGCGGCCTGCCAGCCGGCGTGCTCACTTATAGCCGGTGCCGGGAACGGCGCAGCTCGAGCAGCTGACGCTCGACACGATCGCTCAGTCAGAAAATATTACGAAGGTGAACAGTTATCGGCTTAACTCCGTTGGAAAAGTGCTAGTCGGTCCCCTATATTTGGCGCTGCATTCCACATCGTCGGTTAACGCGATGGATCTCATGACCCACCGTTCATCCTTCCTTTTTGCATTCGCCTTTGGCGCCTGCCTGGTCGCCGCCTTGAGTGAAGGGGCGCGCACAGCCCACGCGTTCGAGGAAACGGTCATCACCATCAGCTCCGGACGCGTCGGTGGGCTTTATTATCCCGTTGCCGGGGCGATCTGTACCCTCATCAATCAGGATCGTCGGAAGCACGGCATTACCTGTACCGTGGAAATCACCAACGGATCCGTTGCCAACCTCGATAATCTCCGTGATAGCAATGTGCAACTGGCGCTTGCCCAAGCGGACCAGGTGACCGATGCCGTGAACGGCACCGGCGCATTCGCTTCAAACGCGCCATTCGCCACGCTCCGGAAGGTTTTCGAGCCCTACATAGAACACTTCACCATCGTTGCGCGCGCCGACTCCGATATCGACCGGTTCGAAGAGCTGAAGGGCAAGCGCTTGTTTTCGGGCAGCCTCCAGTCAGGACGCCGCGATACCATGCGCACCTTGATGGAAGCCCATGGGTGGGGACCCGAAGATGTGGTCGACATCCGAAAATTCGACGCGCCGACCGAGGCCGAGGCGCTGTGCGATAACGAATTCGACGCGTTCGTTCAGATTATCGGCCACCCCAACCAGTCAGCGTACGATGCGGCGGTGACATGCGATGTCGTCCTGGTGCCGATTGTCGACAAAGCCGTGAAGCCGCTGACGAAGGATAGCAAAATTTACGTCGTCTCCACGATTCCAGGCCATATGTACCGGGGGGTCGAACAAGACGTCTCCGGTTTCGGTGTTCCTGCCAAAATTGTCACGACGACCAAGATCGACCCGGAAATTATCTACCGGTTCACCAAGGCGTTTTTTGAAAATCTCGATCTGTTGAGAGATGTATCTCCGATTTTCTCGATCCTTACAAAGGATCAAATGATCGGAACGGTGGGTGCCGCCCCCTTACATGAAGGCGCGGAAAGGTACTTCCGTGAGGTCGGCATGCGATAATGAACACGTGGCGCCACGCACGTGCTTCTTCGGTTGTTTTTGACTGCATTGGGTCGCGCAAAAACAACATGTCGAGCACACGTTTAATAGCATTTCTTGCGGTTTTGCTTGTTCTGACATGTCCGGTCGGAGCGAAGGCAGACGAGACAATGTTCGGAATGCTCGAAGACACCAACATCTTCGGCACGCTCGACGAACCCTATCCCCTCCGGACCGCCGACACGTCGTCGCCCCGTGATACCTTGCGCAGCTTCATTCGCGAGATGAAGGATGGACTGCAGGCCTGGAAGAACAGTGAAGATCGGTCCGCTTACGTGGAGCCGGTGTTTCGCGCCACGCAAACCCTCGATTTGCGCGATTTGCAGCAGTATCGCCAACGCGCGGCGATGGTCATCAAGGTCACGTTGCTTAATGAAATTCTCGACCGGATCGAGATGCCGCCGTACGATCAGATTCCGGGAACCGAGGAGGTGGCGGCGACGGGCCTCACCCGCTGGACAATCCCTAATTCCGATATCACTATCGAAAAAATCGAAACCGGCCCGCGAGCCGGACAGTTCCTGTTCAACAGGGAGACAGTCCGCGACCTAAAGGATTTCTACAAAAAAGCGCGGCATCTTCCCTACAAGCGGGGTGCTTTCGTCGGTCTTTACGACGAGGTCCGCTATAGCCCTGGAATCTGGTTGCCCCCGACCCTTGTCGATCATATTCCGCTCTGGGCGACAAAAATCGTCCTCGGACAGGGCATCTGGCAGTGGATCGCGTTGGCCCTGACCCTCGCGGCCTTCTTGTTGGTTCTGCGTGGCTTGTATCGCGCCGGCGTTCGCTGGGACGCCTCCGTCGGTGAAGGCAGCATGGCCTGGCTGCGGTTCGGTATTCCGATGGCGCTTCTGATTGCCATCGGCCTCGCCGAGCTTGTGTACAGATTTGCCGTTTTCGGCCTGGGACTTATGGAATTGCCGCTTGAGTTCGTGTCTTACACGGTGCTTGTTATTCAAGTCGGAGGATTTGCTTGGTTCACTGTGCTTATCTCCGGGCGCATCGCCGACGCAATTGCCGAACATCAGCGCGCATCGCAAGGATCGCGCTTCGCCGAGGCAGCGCTGCTGCGTATTCTGTTTCGGCTGGCCAGCATCTTTATACTGGCTTACTTGGCGATCTACGCCGCCGAAGCGCTGGGCGTTCCCATCGCCCCCCTCATCGCCGGCCTCAGCGTCGGCGGCCTCGCGGTTGCCCTCGCCATCCGGCCAACGCTGGAGAACGTCGTCGGCGGTCTGACTTTATTCGCCGACCGGCCGGTGCGGGTGGGCGATTTCTGCCAATACGGCTCGAAGATCGGTACGGTCGAAGAAATCGGTCTTCGCTCAACGCGCATCCGCTCGCTTGAACGGACACTTGTTACCATTCCCAATTCGACATTCGCGCACATGGAGCTTGATAATTTCTCGGTGCGCGACCAGCGTCTGTTAACGACGATCCTGCAACTCCGCTACGAGACGACGCCGGAGCAGCTCCGCTATGTTCTCACCGAATTGCGGACCATGCTTCTTGCCCATCCCAAGGTCACGGAGGCGCCGGCGCGCGTCCGCTTTGTCGGCTATGGCACCTATTCCCTGGACCTCGAGGTGTTTGCTTACCTCCGCTGTCAGGACCAGGATACATTCCTGGCGATCCAGGAAGACATCTTTTTGCGCATGGCCGATATCATCGAGACCGCGGGTACCAGTTTTGCCTATCCTTCGCAGACCCTGTATTATGCACGCGACCGGGGTACCGACGCGGAGCGCGCCGAGACCGCGGAAGCGCGGATTGGCGAGATGCGGGTCCGCCAGAAATTGCCATTCCCCGAATTCGAGGACGAGGAGCGGGAACGGCTGCAAGATACCTTGGAATATCCGTCGGCGGGATCGCCTCATTACCAACCGCGAGTGCGCGGCGGAGAGATCGATGCGGCCCCCCCATCCGCCCAACCGCCGACTACCAACGAACCAAAGACCACTCCCTTGTGGCACCGTCTGCTAGACAAGTTGAAGGGACACCAAAAGCCGACGCATCCGCACGGGTGAGGCCCAGTTTCCGATTGCGGATCGGGTACGGGGGTATTGAGCACCAATTTTATAAAAGTCCGGAGCTGTTTTGTGACTAGCGTATTGATGACAAACGTAAAGCACTACGTGGGGCCGGGAGCGCTGCCGATTCTTCTTCGCGAGGGGATGACGGCGTTTTGTCACGATACGAGTTTCGAGGATGCCGGTGCAGCTGGGTTGTTCGAGGATGCGTATCCGGGGGCGGTGGCGCTTCGGGCGCAAACGCCGGATGCCATCGGCAAGGAATTGCGCGAGCGCGGGGCCGATGTGGAGCTGCTGGTCTCCAACGACGTCTTTCCCAATACGCCGCTGCCCATCGAAGACATTCCTATCGATAACGTGCGCGACAGTTTCGAGGCCTTATTGCTTTTTCCGTTTCGCCTGACGCAGATTTTGCTTCCGGTTATGAAACGCAACAACAGGGGGCGGTTCGTGTTCATCACCTCGGCGCGCTATTTGCAGCCGGAAGCGGGGTTCTCGGTGGCGACGTCCATTCGGGAGGGAACCACGGCCTTTGCGCTGGCATTAGCAAAGGAAACGGCGCCCTTCGGGATCCCGGTCAATGTGAAGGCACCCAACTATCTCTACAGCGAGGCGTACTATCCGCGCGCCAAGTTCATCGACGATCCCGAGGGGCGAGAACAAATCGCTGCCATCGTCCCCATGGGCCGCCTCGGCGAACCGGAGGAGGCGGGCGAGTTGGTTGCGTTCCTGGCGTCCGGCCGCGCCAAGTTCATGACCGGGCAGGTGATCAATTTTACCGGCGGCTGGCCGTGAAACGAGTGCCGTGGCGCATGGCGGGAGGTCATTGACCGCCGCGCTTCACGCGGGTTCTTAACCCGACGGTAATTGAAGACATGCCCGCGCTCTTGCATCCGAGAGTTCACCCATCCACATCTACTTTTAAGTACCTCGCGGGCGTGACCATGCGACGGACCGCCGAGCGGGCTCGCGGAGAAATGCCGGGGGAGGACCCAAGATGGCACACACAATCAACATCAATGGCCAGGACCAGACGCTCGACGTGGACGGCGAGATGCCGCTGCTGTGGGCGGTCCGCGATGTCGTCGGGCTGACCGGGACCAAGTACGGCTGCGGGATCGCCCAGTGCGGCGCCTGCACCGTCCATGTGGACGGCATGCCGACGCGGTCGTGCCAGATGACGGTGGCCGACGCGGAAGGTGCCGAAATCGTTACAATCGAGGGGCTCAAAGGCGGTGTCGCCGAGACCGTGCAGACGGTATGGGCCGACCTCGACGTGCCGCAGTGCGGATACTGCCAGTCGGGGCAGGTGATGGCCGCTGCCGCCTTGCTGGCTGAAAACCCCAAACCCACCGATGACGATATCGACTCCGCGCTCTGGGGCAACCTCTGCCGCTGCGCCACCTACCAGCGGATCCGCGCCGGCGTTCATGAAGCCGCGCGCCGGTTGGAGGCCTGATCATGCTCGCCAACATGCAACTTCCGAAATTGCTCTCTTCCGTGTCTACCAGCCGGCGCGGGTTCATGGTCGGTGCCGCGGCCGCGGCCGGCGGCCTGTTGGTGGGGCTCCGGCCTCGCCATGGTGTTGCTGCGTCTGGCGAAGACGCCGACGCGCAAAATCCGCTGACCGGTTATATTTTGATTACACCCGACAACAAGGTGACCGTGCTGTCGTCGCAATTCGACATGGGGCAGGGGTCCTATCATGGCCTCGCCACCCTGGCGGTCGAGGAACTCGGCGCCGACTGGTCGCAGGTGGACGTGCAGGGCGCGTCCGGAAACCCCAAGCTCTATGGCAACGTCATGTGGGGCGGTAAAATACAGGGTACGGGCGGGTCCACATCCATGCCGGGATCCTTTGATCGCTACCGGGTGGCGGGCGCCACTGCGCGGGCCATGCTGGCCGGCGCGGCGGCGGCGGCGTGGGGCGTGCCAGCGGCGGAGATCGAGGTTGCCGGCGGAGCGCTGTCCCACCCGTCCGGGAAGAGCGCAAGGTTCGGAGAGATGGCCGCGAAAGCTGCCGAAATGCCGGTGCCGGAAGATGTCGCATTGAAGGAGCGGTCCGAATGGACGCAGATCGGCAATCCCGATCTCAGGCGCTACGACAGCGTGGCCAAGGCCAACGGCACCCAGCAATTCACCATCGACGTGAAGCTGCCCGGCATGCTGACGGCGGTGGTCAGCCATCCGCCCAAGTTCGGCGCCACGGTCAAGTCGTTCGATCCGGCAGCCGCGCTCGACGTGCCCGGTGTCACCGACGTGGTGGAAATCCCGCGCGGGGTCGCGGTGGTCGCGGAACACATGTGGGCGGCGATCAAGGGACGCGAGGCCCTAAGCATCGAATGGGACGACGCGGATGCCGAGGTTCGCGGCTCTTCGGAGATTATGGCGGATTACCGGTCCAAAGCGGAACAGGGACCCACGGTAATGGCCCGCGACGATGGCGAAACGAAAGCCGCGTTGAAGTCGGCCGCCAAGGTTGTCGAAGCGGTGTATGAATTCCCGTATCTTGCCCACGCGGCCATGGAACCGCTGAACGCGGTCGTCCGGATGAATGCCGACGGTACGCTCGAGGTCTGGGGCGGCCATCAGATCCCCGATGTCTATCAGGCCATCAGCGCCAAAATTGCCGACGTCCCGCCTGAGAAGGTCACAATGCACGTGATGAAGACTGGCGGGGGTTTCGGCCGCCGGGCCGTTCCCGACGGCGACGTGGTGGCGGAATCGGTGATGGTCGCCAAGGCCATCGATTATCGCGCGCCGGTCAAGGTGCAATGGACCCGCGAGGACGATATGACCGGCGGCCGCTATCGGCCCGCCTACGTGCACAAGCTCAGGGCCGGCCTCGACGCCGACGGCAATCTGGTAGCCTGGGACGATCACATCATCGGCCAATCCATCGTCACCGGC
>CAKZLS010000583.1 GCA_937127205.1 uncultured Rhodospirillales bacterium | reverse complement strand
CACCGAAAATGTATTTCGCGCCGTGAACATTGCTCTCGTCAATGAACTCAAGATTATCTTCAACGAAATGGACATCGATATTTTCGAGGTCATTGAGGCGGCGAAGTCCAAGCCATTCGGATTCATGCCGTTTTATCCGGGACCGGGACTCGGCGGCCACTGCATTCCGGTGGACCCCTTCTACCTGACCTGGCGGGCGAGGGAGTACGGTATCGCCACTCGGTTTATCGAGCTTGCGGGAGAAGTGAACACAAGCATGCCGCAGTATGTGGTCGAACGTCTCCGCATGGAACTTGACCGGCGTTTCCGGAAAGGGCTTTACGGGACCCGAATTGTCATTATCGGGATTGCCTATAAGAAAGACGTCGATGACCTTCGCGAAAGTCCCGCACTGGCAATCGTCGACCTCCTCATCGCCGCCGGAGCGGTGGTCGACTATCATGATCCCTATTTCCCGACTATCCTCCCTACGCGTAAGCATATGTCACTGGCCGGCAAAGCGTCGGTTAGCTTCGACCCAGAAAGTCTGGGCAGTTACGACGCCGCCCTTATCGCTACCGATCACAGCGCGATCGATTACGAAATGCTTGTCCGGTGCGTTCCCCTCGTCGTCGACACCCGCAATACCATCGCGTCGGACTCTCCCTTCGCTCATGTTGTTGCCCGCGCATGAAATTAATCAAAATCGACTGATGCGGCGGCATCGATAAGCCGTCGAAAATCACTTGCGCGCAACCCGTACCCGGCAGCGCGATCCGTCAGATCCCCAACCAAAACGGCTTGCGTTCGCGGATCCCGCAGCATCGGTAACACACGCTCAAGCTGGATCAGGATATCCGATGTGGCGGCAATAATGGCGGGTCGAGTGACGTTCGCAAGGTCTGGCGCGGTTATTGGCACTGGCCGCAACTTCTGTTCCCAACCATCGATCAACGCATATTGGACGGCCTTGGCGATTTCCATTTGCCGACGGATAAAAGGTTCGATCGTCTGCGGATCAAGACCGGCACCTGCTGCTGCACGCTTGCTGGCCACAATGACGCGTGCTTCGCGTTCGGCGTCGGCAACCGGGAGGCCGTTTAGCCATTTGTAGGCCGCGACAGGCTCCATGAGAACGAGCCGGTGAAGATGAGGTCAGAAAACCTTTGGATTTCAGGAGAAACCGACGGTTTGGCAGCATACGCCGAAAGAGTGAAGGCCATGGGAGCCATCACCAAAAGAATAACGATGGCGATACGTTGGCTATATTCGGTCATGTCGCAGTATCTGTTCCGTAATCCGTCCGCGAACGGATTGCAGGAAACGATATGCGCGGCCGGTGGGCCATTGAGGCGCCTGTAAACCGCTTGAAATGGAGTGGTGCCCCCAGGGAGACTCGAACTCCCACTCCCTTACGGGAAACAGATTTTGAGTCTGCCGCGTCTACCAGTTCCGCCACAGGGGCTCCATACCACGGCGCCATCATAGCGGGGGGGCTGGCGCGGTCAATATAGCGGCTGAGTCTTGGGCTCAGTTAGAAGCGGGGGCGGTTGGAGCGTGCGCAGCATTCGAAAGCATTCGCGCCCGCAGCGCGTCGGGAATCGGAGCCGGCTGGCCGCCGTCCTTTAGGTCCATCCAGACGAGCACCGCTTCACTGGTGGCGAAGCAAACCCCGTCCTTGAACAAGCCTTGGCCGATGTCACAGGAGCTGCGGCCGACCCGATCTACACGCGTCCCGATCTCCACATCCCCAGGATAATGCGCCTGAGCCAAAAAATTGACCGTCAACCGCAGAATAACCCATCCGGCGTCCTTCCCCGATGTGGAGCCGGGCATCAAACTCTCGGCAAACTCAACCCGGCCAGTCTCACAGTAGGTCGCCGTAGCAACGTTGTTGATGTGGCGATAACAGTCCATGTCAGAGAATCGCACCGTGTCGCGCGTCCAGATGACAAAGGCGGCGCGATCGGTCAGGTCGATGCTCGGGGTATCTTCCGTGTTGATCATCTGTCTTCAGGGTCATGAAGTTTTTTGTAAAACAGAGGGTGTAGAGGGGTCTTGCGTCGATCGCAATCGTGGTCCGATCTTATGACCATTGTTCGTTCTGGCGGCGGCTGCTACACGTACCCCGTCAAATATATTGAACTCCCCCCTCCCAGGAGACCCTCCTCCCGTGCTCCGACGCCTCTACGACTGGACCATGAGCCTCTCTGGCCACCGTCATGCCATTTGGGTGTTGGCGGTGCTTACATTTGCCGAGAGTTCTGTGTTTCCCGTTCCACCGGATATCTTGCTAATTCCGATGGTGCTGGCGGCGCGAAACCGGGCCTGGCTGCTTGCTTCCGTTTGCACCATTGCTTCCGTTCTCGGCGGCCTTGCCGGTTATGGAATCGGCTATTTCCTGTTCGAGGAGATTGGCCGGCCAGTGATCGAGTTTTACGGGTACGGGGAAAAATTCGATGCTTTCCGGAACTCCTACAATGAATGGGGCGCCTGGATCGTCGCCGGCGCGGGCTTTACGCCTTTTCCCTACAAGGTGATTACCATTGCCAGCGGCGTCACGAGTCTCGATCTAACCACTTTCACTGTGGCGTCTTTCCTCTCTCGCGGCGCCCGGTTCTTCATTGTCGCGGGACTGCTTTGGTATTTCGGGGAGCCAATCCGCAGGTTCATAGAGAAGCATCTGGCCGTGCTCGCGACCGTATTTTTCGTTCTTCTGTTTGGCGGTTTCGTAGCAGCCAAATACTTGTTGTAGGACCCATGTTTCGCCGAGGCCTTTTCAAGGCTTGCGCAGTGCTCAGCGTTTGATTCCTGGTTCGCAGGTATTGCCAGGTGTCATGAGGGCGTGCGGACCGCTATATGGTAGGCATGATTGCGAATCTCCGAACTATTCCCCGGGTCCGTCTTGTTGCCCTCGCCATCGTTGCGGTGAGTGTTGGCGCTATCGCCATGGCATTTGTCGCGCAATATGCCTTCGGCCTGGAACCTTGCATTTTGTGTTTGTATCAGCGGGTCCCGTTCGCGTTGGCAGCGGTATTGGCGGCGGTGGCGCTTCTGCCGTTCACGAGAGGTCAAGTGTCCCTTTGGCTGACGACCGCATGCGGCATCGTTTTTCTGGCCGGTTCCGCGCTTGCCTTTTATCATGTGGGTGTTGAAGAACATTGGTGGGCATCGGTGGCGGCTTGCGGCGGCGCACCGTCGACGGGCTTGAGTGTGGAGGATCTGGCAGACCAACTTGCCAGCGGCCCGCAAAAGCCGTGTGACGAGGTCAACTGGAGGCTTTTTGGCCTGTCGTTGGCGGGATACAATGTGCTGATTTCTTTTGCCTTGGGTGTTGTGACGATCGCCTGTGCCCGATCTCTCGGAAGGAAAGCCAATGGTTAGTGACGAAACGCCGACATCCGGGCGTCTGCCCGGGGACTTGAACAAGGCACAACTCATCGACCGCATTATTCGCGTCGACCAAGCCGGCGAGTATGGGGCGGTGCGCATCTACAAGGGCCAGCTGAGTGTGCTTGGGCGCACCCCGGCCGGAGGAGCAATCCGCCGCATGGCCGTCCAAGAGCGCGAGCACTTGGCGAAGTTCAACGAACTGGTTCCGCAACGGCGGGTTCGCCCGACCGTTTTACAGCCGCTGTGGCACGTGGCCGGGTTCGCGCTGGGTGCGTCGACCGCGCTGTTGGGACCGCGCGGCGCCATGGCCTGCACGGTCGCGGTGGAAGAAGTGATCGACGAGCACTATGCCAAGCAGATCGAGCAGCTGGGTGATGACGAATCCGAACTTAGGGGTATTTGCGAACGGTTCCGCCAGGATGAACTCGAGCACCGCGAAACCGGCTTGCAGCATGGAGCGGAAGACGCCCCGGGCTATAAAGCGTTGACCGGCGCTATCAAGGCGGGATCCAGGCTCGCGATCTGGCTGTCGGAGCGCGTTTAGTCAACTCGTCGGCAATCGATGCCACTCAGGACCGCCGCCGAGACACCAAGCATGTAATTACGCCACGCAGAGTGCGCACTTCCTGTTCGGTCATTTGAGCTCTTCCGAATAGGTTGCGGAGATTGCGGACCATGACCGGACGCTTTTCTGCGACGCGCAGGAACCCGCAGGCGTCGAGCTCACTTTCAAGCTGCTCGAACAGCCCCACCATCTCCGCTTTGTGGGCCGGACGCGTCTCTTTCGGCATGGTCATGGATGACGGCGAGGTGAGGTCTCTCGCCTGATACCATTCGTAGCCGACGAGCAGCACCGCCATGGCCAGGTTGAGCGAACTGAAGGCTGGGTTTAGCGGCGCCATGATGACGGTATCGGCCAACGCCACATCGTCGTTGTGCAGTCCCTTCGATTCTTTGCCAAAGAGGATGCCTTGGCTCACGTCCGACGCCGGTGCGGCGTTCAATTCAATCGCCGCTTGTCGGGTCGTGACAACCCGCTTGGTCATGTCACGGGTGCGGGCGGTGGTTGCGTAGACCCGGGACAGATCGGCAACGGCTTCGGGCGTCGTGTCGAACAATCGAGCGGATTCAATCACGGTGTCCGCGCCGGCAGACGCCGCCAATGCCTTGGCATTGGGCCATGGTTCGCGCGGCCGCACGAGACGCAGATCCGTCAGCCCGAAGTTCAGCATGGCGCGAGCCACCATGCCGATATTCTCGCCAAGTTGCGGTTGGACAAGCACGACAGCCGGGCCGCCGGTCGGAGCGGCGGTCCGAGTGGAATCAGTGCCTGCCATTAGTGGATCGGATTAAGCCGCTTGCGCGACGGCTCCGTCGCGGTAGAGCTTGTAGACGATACCGTCGTAAAGCGCGCGATAGGATGCGTCGATGATATTGGTCGAAACGCCCACGGTCGACCAGTGCTCGCCATGATCGCTCGCGGACTCGATCATCACACGAGTGAATGCGCGGGTGCCATCGCCAGGGGTGAGGATGCGCACCTTATAGTCGACCAGGCGCACCTGCTCCAGCGATGGATAGACAGGGATAAGAACTTTTCGCAAGGCGGCATCCAGCGCATTGACCGGACCGTTGCCTTCCTCGACGGTCATGTATTGGTTGCCATTCGCTTCGAGCTTCACTGTCGCTTCGGAAAGCGTGATCAGCTCACCCCGAGCGTTCCACCGCCGCTCGTCGAT
Organism: uncultured Rhodospirillales bacterium; assembly: GCA_937127205.1. Lineage (GTDB taxonomy): Bacteria > Pseudomonadota > Alphaproteobacteria > Rhodospirillales > Defluviicoccaceae > CAKZLS01. Next base: position 8,463 of record CAKZLS010000583.1, on the reverse strand, counting down.
CACGCGGAAGCTGGTGCAATTGAAGTATTCCGGCAAACCGTTGATGGCGCGACGGGCGAGAAGCTCGAAACTGGCTTCCGCGCCGTCATAGGCGTAGCCGTTAAACTCCATTTCCTTGACCGTTTCCACCAGGCGGGCGACTTTCGGATCGTCGGAATTAACGTCGAGGCCGATGTCCCGGAATCGCGCGAGGATATTGGCGCGTCCCGCTTGGTCGGATACCACGATATGACGATGGTTGCCGACCAACTCCGGAACGATGTGTTCATAGCAGCGCGGATCTTTTTCCACCGCCGACACATGCAAGCCGCCCTTGTGCGCGAACGCCGATTCACCCACGTACGGAGCGCTTCGATTGGGCGCGCGATTGAGCCGTTCGTCAAACAGCCGAGAGACATGGGTCAAGCGGCTCAAGTCATTGGCGCTGAGCCCGGTTTCATAACCCATCTTCAGCATCAGTGACGGCACGATGGATACCAGGTTAGCGTTCCCGCACCGCTCCCCTAGACCATTCAATGTGCCTTGGACTTGTCGTGCGCCTGCTCTTACGGCGGCGAGGCTGTTGGCCACGGCATTGCCGGTGTCGTCATGGCAGTGAATGCCGAGCCGGTCACCCGGAACATGTTGGGTAACTTCGCGGATGATTCCCTCTACTTCGTGGGGCAGGGTTCCGCCATTGGTATCGCACAGCACGATCCACCGAGCCCCGGCCTCGTGCGCGGCCTTCACGCATTGAGTGGCGTACTCCGGGTTCGCCTTGTAGCCATCGAAGAAATGCTCGGCGTCGAACATCACCTCGTCTAGCTTACCCTTGGCATGGCGGATGCTGTCGGCGATCATTTTGATGTTCTCGTCAAGCGGGATGTCGAGGGCCACCTCTACTTGAAAGTCCCACGCCTTGCCGACCATGCAGACAATCTTCGCCTTGGTGGTCAACAGCGCGGTAAAGCCAGGATCATTTTCTACGCTACGGCCCGTCCGCCGGGTCATTCCAAAGGCCGACAGCCGGGAGCGATGCAACTTGGGTGGGTTTGCGAAGAAACTGTCATCGGTGGGGTTGGCGCCGGGCCAACCGCCTTCAATATAGTCGATGCCCACGCCATCAAGTTCGCGGGCAATAGCGGCCTTGTCGGTGACACTAAAATCCACGCCTTGAGTCTGCGCTCCATCGCGCAGGGTGCAGTCGTACAGATAGACACGATCGCCGGACATTGACGTCTCCACTTATTCGAGAGGGCGGGAGAATGCCGAAATTACCGAAAGAGTACAAGAAATTCCCATAACCGGTATTCGGCTCTTTGAGGCTCGCGGGAACTGCTGATGCCGGCCCGGTCGCTGGAGAGCGGCGTTTCTGTTCGGACGGCCGAAGTAGACGCGCTTAGCGATGAGGTGAGAACGGGTTCCAGGGCCACATTCCCAGTCTCTCGTCGGCATGATTGTGACCGAAAAGGCTGCGGAACCAATTGTGATCACGATGCTCCCGTCCGAAGACGAGCTCCAGACGCCCCACCCAAACGAGCAGGTCACCGCCATTTCGGATCTTTCCGAACACTCTGCTGTTGGCAGTCGTGCTTGGAAACTCGCAGAATCCCCAGAGACCAAAGGGGAGGCGGAAAAAGGTTCTGATCATGACGGGGCGCTCGTGCTTTATGAAACCGTAATTTGTCCCAAAGTAACGCCGATACGTTAAAATAAATAAAATTGTTCCCGCAATGAGTGCAATTTCAGCAGATATTGGCTAGCGGATGCCGGAGACGTTGGCCGATCTTCTTGTCTTTGTTTCGCTATTGCAGGAGGAGGTGTCGGGTTCCAAGCGACGACACTTGCCATTGCTTCGCCGTCTCCATAGCTACTGTTAGAAGAAGTAAGATTTTTGGCTATCTTGGATGGCCATGCACGTGTTGACGGAAACATGACCATGAGTTTGGATAGCGAGAAGACCACCGACGGCAACACCTGGGATCGCGAAGTTGACGACGGAGAGTTTGTCCGTCGCCCAACCAGCTTCCGGTCGCACATCCGTGCGGACGGCAGCACGGATTTTGTTCCCGAGGCGGGACGATATCACCTGTATGTCTCGCTGGCGTGCCCTTGGGCGCACCGGACCCTGATCTATCGCAAACTGAAGGGGCTGGAAGACGCCATCGGTGTCGACGTGGTGGATCCGTTTCTGCCTTCGGGCGGATGGACGCTCCAAGGCCATGTCGCCGGCGCTACCGGTGACCGGGTCAACGGCTTTAGTCGGTTGAGGGAAGTCTATCTCCATGCCGCTCCTGATTTCGATGGGGTGGTGACGGTACCGGTCCTCTGGGACAAGAACACCAGCGTCATCGTCAATAACGAGTCGTCCGAAATTATCCGAATGCTTGACGAAGAGTTTCAGGACATCGCCGGCAATCCCGACATGGATCTTCGCCCCCGCGCGCTTCGCGTCCAGATCGATGGCCTTAATGACTGGATATACCCCGAAATTAACAATGGCGTTTACCGATGCGGATTCGCGCGGACACAGCAAGCCTACAGCCGCGCGGTGGGCGTCTTGTTTGCGGCGCTTGACCGCGCCGAGGCCATTCTTGCCACGTCCCGCTATCTCTGCGGTGATCAATTGACCGAGGCAGATGTGCGTCTATTCACGACGCTGGTTCGGTTCGATGCCGTCTATGTGACCCACTTCAAGTGCAACATCCGGCGGTTGGTGGACTATCCCAATCTCTGGGGTTACACCCGCGACGTCTACCAATATCCCGGCGTGGCGGAGACCGTGGACATGGAGCACATCAAGGGCCACTATTTTCAGTCGCACAAACAGATCAATCCGCTCGGCATCGTTCCGGACGGCCCGGCGCTGGATTTCGAAGCACCGCACGGCCGCGCCTGAGCGGTTTCGGACTCCCTATTCCGGCAAGGGCACGAACTCGGCTTCCCCGGGCACGGCCGTGAAGCGTCCCTGTGACCAATCGTCCTTAGCTTGCTCGATGCGGTCCTTCGAGCTAGACACGAAGTTCCACCACATGTGACGCGAACCATCGAGAGTCTCTCCGCCGACAATCATCAATCGAGCGTCGCTTTCAGCTCGAATAGCGACGTCAGTTCCGTCGTCGAAGGCGATCATTTGCTCTTGATCGTAGGTTTTACCGTCTAGGGATATCCGTCCGCCGGCGACGTAAATGCCGCGCTCGCCGAGATCCGCAGGCAATGAAATGGTGGCGCCCGCTTTGCACTGAGCGTCGACGTAAAACATCTTGGAAAACACGCGGACCGGCGACGTCATGCCGAACGCGCTGCCGGCGATCAACCGTAAGACCGTCTTGCCGCCGCGCTCTTCCGGCAGGCTCGCCGCCGAATGATGATGGAAAAACGGCGCGCATTCCTCTTCGTTACGTGGCAAGGCAACCCACGACTGAATGCCGTTAATCGTTTCACCCCGCGTGCGGGCCTCCGGTGGGGTTCGTTCCGAATGGACGATGCCGCTGCCCGCGGTCATCCAGTTTACGTCACCCGGACGGATGACCTGCTCGAAGCCCAGGCTGTCACGATGGGTCAGCGTGCCCTCGAACAAATAGGTCACTGTGGCGAGGCCGATGTGCGGATGGGGCGGAACGTCCAGACCCGTTCCCGGAGCCAGCGTCGCCGGCCCCATGTGATCAAGGAACAAGAACGGACCCACAGAGCGGCGCTGCTTGGACGGGAGAATCCGGCGGACATCGAGATTGCCAATGTTTCGCAGCCGAGGTTCGATGAGCAAATGGCCGGGGCTGGTGGAGAAAGCACTCATGAATTGAATATAGCGACCGGATAGACGAGGAGAACCGATAAGTGCACTTCGCTCTGGAGCAAACCGGTACCGCCATTTTGGTTCCACCCGCACCGTGGACACCGTCCATCCCAGTGAACAAACCGACCAAAGGTAGTTGGGGTTTGGCATGTTTGAATTGCCTGGGTAAGCTCTCGCGCCTGTATGTAAACTCTCCGCGAAGGCCGGAATGCCTATTATCGAAGTCCAGGGACTGAAACTCCGCAAGGCGGGTACCTACCGGTTATTGGGAATCGACGTGGGTACCAAGACCTTGGGACTGGCTCTATCGGACTTATCGCTCACTGTCGCGACGCCACATAAGACCATCAGGCGCACCAAGTTCATGGCCGACTGCCAACACCTGAGCGCACTCATTGACGAGCATGACGTCGGCGGTCTGCTGCTCGGCCTCCCGGTAAGCATGGACGGAACCGAGGGGCCGAAGTGTCAATCGGTTCGGCAGTTTGCCGCCAATCTGCTCGGCGTGATGGATATGCCCCTGGCATTTTGGGATGAGCGCCTGTCGACAGCCGCTATCGAGCGCATGCTGATCACGGAAGTGGATATGAGCCGCAAGCGCCGCAAGGAAGTGGTCGATACGGCTGCCGCCGCATACATCCTTCAGGGTGCGCTGGACGCGCTTCAAAATATCGATGCGGGGCGCCCAGGTTGATACACATCCTCGGCGCACTCACGCCCGTGTTCGCGGTTATTCTCCTCGGATACTTTTTCAAAAAATGGCAGTTCGTGCCCGACGCATTCTGGGCTGCTGCGGAGCGCATAACCTTCTACGTCTTCTTTCCGTCGCTGCTCATTACCACCACCGCTCGCGCCGACATGACCGGCCTTCAGGTGCTCCCCATGGTGGGTGCGCTGGTGACCGGAATTGTTGTCGTCGTTGCGCTCTGTTTCTGGCTGCGGGCTCCATTGAGATTGGACGGGCCGTCGTTCACATCGTTGATTCAGGGCAGCGTTCGGCCCAATGCTTACGTCGGTATTGCCGCCGCCGCGGCGCTGTTCGGGCGAGAAGGCCTGATCCTTGTGAGTCTCTGCATCGCCGCTGCCGTGCCTTTGGTCAACGCCATCAGCGTCGCCGCCATGATCCGCTACGCCTCACCGGCCGGCGCACAGGTGGGCTGGAAATCGATGGTTTGGCCCATCGCCAAAAACCCCATGATCATTGCCTGTTTCACCGGGTTACTATTAAACGTGACCGCCCTCGGTCTGCCGCCTTTGGTTGGGCCGCTGTTAGATATCCTTGGCCGGGCGTCGCTTCCAATAGGGCTTCTGGCAGTGGGCGCCGGCCTGGAGGTGGCGACGATGAGGTCGGCGGGACCAACGGTCCTCGTGACGTCGGCTATTAAGATCTTATTGTTGCCGATTCTCACGTTTGGACTTTGCACCGTGCTTGGGCTGGACGGATTAACAGCCGCTGTTGCAGTAATGTATGCCTCACTGCCGGGCTCGGCATCTGCCTTCGTTATGGCGCGGCAGATGGGTGGCAACGCATCGATAATGGCCGGTTCCATCACTCTGACCACTCTCGCTGCCGCAGCCACCATGCCGCTGATCCTGCTCGCGATAAGCTAGCCCGCTAAACACCATCACAATGGGTTATTATTAATGATCATTGGTATTATAGTGCCGAACCATGATCGAAGATGAGACTGCCTTTTCCTACACTCACCGTCACCTGCTTGGCATTGAGGGCCTTTCACCGCCGGAAATCACGGCGCTTTTGGATCAATCCGAAGGTTACGTGGAACAAAACCGGCAGGCAGACAAGAAGCAAGGGGTTCTGCGCGGCCGGACTATAATCAATCTATTCTTTGAGGCATCCACGCGGACCCGAACGTCTTTCGAATTGGCCGGTAAGCGACTAGGCGGCGATGTCATAAATATGTCGGTCTCTAACAGTTCCGTCAAAAAAGGCGAAACGCTGATAGACACGGCCATGACGCTAAACGCCATGCATCCCGACGTTCTTGTTGTGCGGCATCCGGCATCCGGTGCCGTCAAATTGCTTTCGGAGAAGGTCAACTGTGCCGTCATCAATGCCGGCGACGGAAGTCACGAGCACCCGACCCAGGCGCTGCTGGACGCCCTCACCATACGCCGCCGCCGGGGGGAGCTCTCGGGACTGACGGTGGCCATTTGCGGAGACGTGCAACACTCGCGCGTGGCGCGGTCCAATATCCACCTGCTCAACACCATGGGGGCGCGCGTGCGCGTCATCGCGCCCAGAACGCTTATTCCCGCAGAAGCAGCGCGGCTCGGTGTCGAGGTTTTCCATGACATGGACCGGGGCCTAGAAGGCTGCGACATAGTCATGATGCTGCGCCTGCAGACCGAGCGCATGCACTCCAACTTCTTCCCCTCCATCCGAGAATATTTCCACTTTTTCGCGCTTGACTACGACAATCTGGCCAAGGCAAAACCCGATGCTTTGATCATGCATCCTGGACCGATGAACCGGGGCGTCGAAATCGACTCCGAGGTCGCTGACGATTACGGCCGAAGCGTCATCCGCGAGCAGGTAGAAATGGGCGTTGCGGTGCGGATGGCATGCCTGGAATTATTATCCCGCAACCTTTCCAATGACATCTCGCGGAATCTGTGATGAAGAAGTGGACATTCCGCCGATGACCTCAAAATCGGAATCCGCGCCGGGACGCGTAGCATACATCAACGCCCGGCTGCTGGACCCGGCATCCGATCTGGACGCTACCGGAGACGTCCTGACCGAAGGCGAGGCGATCGCCGACTTAGGGCCCGGCCTGTTTGCGGATGGCGTGCCGGAGGGCACGGAAATCGTGGATTGCGGCGGCCACTGTCTGTGTCCGGGATTGGTGGATATTCGCGTCCAGTTGCGCGAGCCCGGCGAGGAGCATAAAGGGACACTGGCGTCGGCCGGTCGCGCGGCCGTCGCGGGCGGCATTACCTCCATGGTTTGCTTGCCCAACACCCTTCCTGTCATCGACGACATGTCCGCGGTGGAATTCGTAGCCCGCCGTGCCCGGCTGCTGGGGCTGACCAAGGTTTATGCCTACGGCGCCATTACCAAGGGGTTGGAGGGCAAGGAACTGGCCGAAATGGGCATGCTGACGGAGTCCGGTGCGGTGGCTTTCACCGACGGGGTCACGGCGTTGGCGGACGCGCAGGTGATGCGCCAGGCGCTCAATTACGCCCGCACCTTCGATCTCCTGATCATCCAGCATCCGGAGGAGCCTTCGCTGGCCCGCGGCGGCGACATGAACGCCGGCGAAATGGCCACTCGGATGGGTTTGGTGGGTATTCCGCGTGAGGCCGAGGTCATCATGGTGGAGCGAGATTTGCGGCTCGCGGAATTGACCGGCGGCCGTTTGCATTTCGCCCACCTTTCGACGGGTATCGCCATCGACGCCGTTCGCCAGGCCAAAGCCCGCGGCATCAACGTCACCTGCGATACCGCCCCTCCATACTTCGCCCTTAACGAGACCGCCGTTGGGGACTACCGCACATTCGCCAAACTGTCGCCGCCGCTGCGCCATGAGGAAGATCGGCTGGCTGTCATTCAAGGATTGCTCGACGGGACCATCGACGCCATCGCGTCGGATCACGCGCCCGAGGACGAGGACGCCAAGCGGCTGCCGTTCGCCCAGGCCGCATTCGGCGGAATTGGACTGGAAACGCTGTTATCCGTCTCACTGGAGCTCTACCACAACGGCTACCTGCCGTTGCTCCAGGTGCTGGGGCTGCTGACCTGCAATCCCTCCGATCTGCTCGGGCTTTCCGCCGGGCGGCTGAAGCGTGGCGCGCCAGCAGACTTGACGTTGTTCGATCCCGATAGAGCCTGGAGGGTCCGCGAGCAAGACCTGCTCAGCAAGTCCAAGAACACACCGTTCGACTACCGACCGTTGCAAGGCCGCGTGCTCATGAGCGTGGTCGACGGCCGCCGAGTTTTCTCGCGGGACAGCTGAGCCATGGATAACCCAGTCGCCGATATTACTGTCCTGCATCAGGTATCAGCCGTCGTTGGCTACCTCGTGGGCTCCATACCCTTTGGGCTGCTGCTGACCCGGCTAACCGGTAAGGGCGATATTCGCGAAATTGGGTCGGGAAACATCGGGGCAACCAACGTTCTGCGGACCGGCAGCAAGCCATTGGCAGCACTGACGCTCGTCCTAGACGGCGGCAAGGGCGCGGCGGCGGCTCTGTTCATGGGGCAATGGGGTTTGGATTTTGCGCTTCTCGCCGGACTGTTCGCGGTGGTCGGCCACAATTTTCCGGTGTGGCTCCGTTTCCGTGGCGGCAAGGGGGTGGCAACCACCATCGGTGTCCTGCTCGCATTCTCGTGGCCGGTGGGCCTGATCACGTGCGCCATATGGCTAGCGGTGGCGGTAATCTCTCGATACTCGTCGCTCGCGGCACTGGTGTCGCTTGCGGCTTCACCTTTCATCATGTTCTGGCTAGCCGACACACCAAGAACCGTGATCGCTGCGCTCTTGGCTTTACTGGCCATAGCGCGCCACCATGAAAATATTCGCCGGCTCCTCGGCGGCAAAGAATCGAGAATCGGCGGCAACAAATAGAACGCAACTGGAATGCCGCGAATTCCATTGTGAGACGGCGACCAGGGCAAAATGATCGAAGAAGAGCGTTATTTCAGCTGTGGGTTCGGAATCGGC
>CAKZLS010000582.1 GCA_937127205.1 uncultured Rhodospirillales bacterium | reverse complement strand
CACCTCAAACATCGAAGCGCCGTGATTGAAAGATCAGCCCCATGGGCCGGCCGTACCCGTCTCCACCGCCAGCTCGCGCAGCGCACGAACCCGGTTTTCGGTCTTGGGGTGGGTGGAAAACAAACTGTCCATGGACCGCACGTGCAGCGGATTGACGATAAACATGTGAGCCGTGGCCGGATTGTTTTCGGCAACCGTGTTGTCGACACGCTGGGAACCCGCTTGCAATTTCTGCAGGGCCGACGCCAGCCACATGGGTTGACCGCAGATCTCGCCACCCATTCGATCCGCGCCGTATTCCCGAGTCCGCGAGATCGCCATTTGCACAAGCATGGCGGCCATGGGCGCCAGGATCATCAACAGAATCGTGCCGATGAGCCCAAGCGGATTGTCGCGGTTGCCGCCGAAAAACAGAGCGAAGTTGGCGATCATACTGATAGCGCCGGCGATGGTGGCGGTCACGGTCATGATCAGGGTGTCACGGTTTTTGACATGCGCCAGTTCGTGCGCCATCACACCCGCGACTTCCTCGTGATCGAGGATTTCGAGCAGCCCGGTAGTGGCCGCGACCGCCGCATTCTCCGGATTGCGGCCGGTGGCGAAGGCGTTGGGTTGCGGGTTGTCCATAATGTAGACTTTGGGCATGGGAAGCTCGGCGCGGTGGGCAAGCTGTTCGACAATGCCATAGAAACCAGGTGCCGAGCGAGCGTCTACCTCGCGCGCCCCGTACATGCGCAACACCATCTTGTCCGAGTTCCAGTAGGCGTATGCATTGGTGCCGAGCGCGAACAAAAACGCCACAATCATGCCGGTTTGGCCGCCCAGCATGAACCCTATGGCGAGAAACAGGGCCGTCATGCCGGCCAACAAGATTCCCGTACGTAACGTGCTCATCTTCCGACCTGCCAGTTAACATCAGAGCGTAGTATGGTATTATCTAGTGTAGTAATATCGGCATAGCCGGGCCGCAACCTTTGCCAATGAGAAATTTATGACCAAGACCAGCGACACCGAGACCGTTCCAAACAGTAATCAAGATCGTAGCACACCGGAGACGGAACAGGAGTCTGCCGGAGTGGCTAGTGGAGCCGTAGCAGGCGACTCTGCGGGCTCAAAGGAAGAAATTGGTGGCCCGCAGGGGCCCGAGCCCACTCGTTATGGCGATTGGGAAAAGAAAGGTCGATGCATCGATTTTTAGCGGTTGCCGCCGGATCTTCGACGACTTGGATCGAATTGACCGGCCGATATGAGTGATAACAAGTTTCACTAACGACCGCCTTGGATTATATCTGTTGAACAAACTCGTTGCGGGCGAAACCCGCAAACGCAATGAATAAAAACCCGTTTGGGGGAAGCGCTTATGAAAGCGATTATGTTGCTCACGGCGGGAGGACCCCTGGTAATCCTCACGTCCTACGAGTCGGTGACAGACACTCGACTGCTCGCTAAGCTCGAGAGCAAAGGCATCAACAAATTTGTTTCATACGAGATACCGATTGAGCTTGCCGTGGAGCGCTACGGTGCGCATTTTTCCGTAGTCGAGCGCGATCTTCACGAGACGGACGATCTGCGGGTCCTTGATTACAACGGTAGCCGCGTTTTCGCCCTGTTTCGATTCGAGGAGCTGGGTACGCCGACGCTGTTCGATGGGGCGCCCAGCCCCGGTGATACGATCGTTGGATCGTCCAGAACGGCGCTCCCGGTTCCGCCGCCGACGATTGCCAATGCCCCCCTAAAGGCGACTACGAAATTCAAGGTGCTGGTCGCCGATTTGGCTGGTGACGACGCGTCCAAGTCTCAGACCATGAATGTACTGAACGCCCTGGAACGCCACGACGAGATTACGGTGGAGCGGTGCAACAGAACACTGAGCGCCGACGGTCCGGGAGACCCGGTGGAAAATCTCTCCGAGGTATTACGGACCGGACGAGCGATCACCCGCAACGCTGGCGCCGATGTTCTGGTTTGGGGCGAGCGGCCGCAAGGTGAGCAGTCCATACGCTTACGTTTTCTGTCGGCGGCGGTTACACCGCGAGGCGAGGTGCGGGCGTTCAGACCGGTCGGTAACGTTCTTGAGCTTCCAGATGATTTCGACCAGGGCCTGGGAGAAGTGATATGTGGCATCGCTCTCACCGGGATCGATCCCGCAACCGAAGCTCAAGCTCAAAGTCTGCTGGCCTTGCTGGTTCCAGCCGCCGCTGTTACACGGGGCATACTGGATAATCCGCCGAGCACGCTGGCGGCTCGCGGGTTGGCGCGAATTCGCGCCGCTCACGGCACAACGGCGGCGGCCATCGGCGAGACAGCCGCCGATCCCGTGTGGCTCGAGCGGGCGGTTGCCGACTTGAGGATGGTTCTGCAAGAGATTGGCCCCCTTGAGACCCCCAATCTCAGGGCGATGGCGTTCAACGCGCTGGGCAATGCTTTGAGGACATTGGGTGAGCTGGAACAGCGAGCTGGCTATCTCAACGACGCGCTAACAGCCTATACGGCCGCGCAGGAAATTTACACGCGGAGCCAGCTGCCCTTGCACTGGGCCATGCTGGAAAACAACCGCGCGGTCGCACTCTGGTCGCTCGGAAAACGCGGCGAAGGCACGCAGGACCTCGAAAAAGCGGTTGCCGCCTACCGAGGCGCGCTGGATGTCGTTACGAGGGAACGCCTCCCGGTCTCATGGGCCATGACCCAGAATAATCTGGGTGTTGCCCTCAGAACGTTGGGACAACGAGAGGATGGTACGGAACGGCTGCACGAGGCGGTAACGGCGCACCAGGCAGCGCTAGAGACGCTTACCCGCAATGCTTTGCCGCTTCACTGGGCAATGACCAACAGCAGTCTCGGCGCGGCCTATCATGCTCTTGGCGAACACGGAGAGGCGGCGCAGCGTTTGGACGATGCAGTAACGGCCTACCGTTCGGCCCTGGAGGTCTTTTCGAGAGACCAGTTGCCAATGGAATGGGCCATAACCCAGGATAAACTCGGCACGGGCCTTTGCGCGCTTGGCAGCCGTCTTGGTCGGGTCGTTCGTCTGGAAGAAGCTGTCAATGCCTTCCGGCTCGCGCTGGAAGTCATTACCCGTGACCGACATCCATTGGATTGGGCCAATACCCAAATCAATCTCGGCGATGCCTTGCAGATGCTCGCGGAACGCGACGACGGTACGGCGGCGCTTGAGAGTGCTGTCGAATCCTACCGTTTGGCGTTGAAGGTGTTGACTCGCAGGCACCGTCCGCTCGACTGGGCGAAAACCCAGAACAGCCTGGGTGCCGCGCTCTC
>CAKZLS010000581.1 GCA_937127205.1 uncultured Rhodospirillales bacterium | reverse complement strand
CCGGCGCGGGACAGGTTTCGACGATGCTCACGGTCGCCGGATCGAACAGATTGAACGTAAGTTGGCCCTTGGGGTCCGCCGGATGGTGTGCGCTGCGCGCCCCTGGCCCCCTAACCCTCCGGGCTCGCCGTCTCCTCGAACGGTTCCACGCCAATAGTCTCGAACAGCGCTTTGACGTCCGCCACGGCCGGTTCCAATGCGCCGGCGTCGGCGGAGCGGAGCACGATGCTGACGCCGAGGCGGTCGCCGCGGAGGAATGGATAGCTGCCGATTTCCACGGCCGGGTGGGTCTCCTGGATGGCCGCCAAGCCCGTAGCCACCGTGCCTTCGCGGGTGAAGGCCGCTATCGTGCGCGACAGGATGGGCGCGCCGCCGCGAAGCCGGTCGCGGATGCCGGCGAACATGGCCCGCATGATCCCGGGCACGCCGGGCAGCACGAAGACGTTCTCCAGCTGAAAGCCCGGCGCTCGGCTGACAGGGTTTTCGATGAGGACGGCGCCGGCGGGAACATAGGCCATGCGTTGGCGGGCCTCGTTGAGATCGCCGTCGACGTACTGCAGTCTCAGTAAGGCCATGGCGTCGGCATTGCGTTCCAGGGTGACGCCGAAGGCCTTGGCCATGCTTGCGGCGGTGATGTCGTCGTGGGTGGGGCCGATGCCGCCGGTGGTGAACACATAGCCGAAGCGTTCGCGGCATTCATTCACCGTGGCAACGATGGTCGCTTCGTCGTCGGGAATGACCCGCGCTTCCATCACCCGGATCCCCAGTTCGTTGAGGGCGGTGCCGAGAAAGCTGAGGTTGGCGTCGGGGGTGCGTCCGGAGAGCACCTCGTTGCCGATGATAAGGACGCAAGCGGTTACAGGTGTGGTTGGGGACATGCGTTTCCTCGACATATGAACGGGCCATACTCTACCGACAGGCTCGCTCCTAAGCCATAAATTTGCTAGGGTTGAAGGCATGCGTAATGCCAACGGTCACTATTAGGGGGGTCAATGATTCGCGCAGCACTTCTACTTTCGGTCTTCATACTGCTGTTTACATCCGCTGCTGGAGCCGCAGGAGACGTGTTGGCGGGGAAAGATTTAGCGACACAATGGTGCGGATCATGCCATCTCGTCGGTGATTCGGGCACGGCGGCCGACAGCGCGCCTCCGTTTGCCGCCCTAGCCAAGGATCCGACCGTGACCCCCGATCGCATGTCGACTTTCTTGACCGAGCCGCATGGCGGAATGACCGGGCTGTCTCTGAGCCAACAGGAGATCGACGACCTTGTTGCCTATATCGAAAGTCTGAAATAGGCGAAATCGAACAACTCAAAGAAAATCCCGGAGCATCGCCACCAGGGGAACGTCGGCCGGCGGCATGGGAAGTTTGGTCATGGCCAGCGGCCGGACCCATTTCAGCGCCTGGCCCTCCTGCCCCACCGGCGTGCCCTTCCAGACACGGCAGAGGAAGAGCGGCATCAACAGATGAAAATCGTCGTAGGTATGGGACGCGAAGGTGAAGGGCGCGAGGCAGCTTTCGGTGATATCCACCGCCAATTCCTCGTGAAGCTCGCGCACCAGGGCGCTCTCGGGCGTTTCGTCCGGTTCCACCTTGCCGCCGGGAAACTCCCATAAACCGGCCATTCGCGAGCCGGGCGGGCGCTGGGCCATCAACACCCGGCCATCGGGGTCCACCATCGCCACCGCCGTCACCAGCAGGATGGGCAGCGGGCATTCGGCGCGCCGCACCTCCGCGTTAAGGCAGCCGGGATCAGGACCGGTAATCGGCATTGATATCGATGTATCCGTGGGTCAGGTCGCAGGTCCACACCGTGGCCTCGCCCTCGCCGATGCCCACGTCGACGTCGATGGACACGTTCGTGCCTTTCATGTGGGCCGCCACCGGCGTTTCGTCGTAGTTGGGCGCCGCTTCTCCCTTCTCGGCTACGGAAATGCCGCCGACGCGGATGGTGAGCCGGGAGCGATCGACCTTTTCTCCGGCCTTACCGGCGGCCATGACGATCCGCCCCCAATTGGCGTCTTCGCCGGCGACGGCGGTCTTGACCAGCGGCGAATTGGCGATGCTGAGGCCGATATTCTTGGCGGCGGCGTCGTGTTCCGCGCCGGTGACGGTGATGGTGATGAACTTGGCGGCCCCTTCGCCGTCGCGCACCACCTGCTGGGCCAGGTCGAGGGTTACATCGTCGAGGGCGGCGCGGAAATCGTCCAGCCGCGGATCGGCGGGATCGGTAATCGGCTCCCCCCCGGCGGCGCCGGTGGCGAACAGCAACACCGTATCGCTGGTGGACGTGTCGCCGTCCACCGTGGTGCAATTGAAGGAGCGGTCCACCGATGAGGACAGCAAGACATGAAGTGCGCCGGGCGCGATTGCCGCGTCGGTGAACACGAACGCCAACATGGTCGCCATGTTCGGCGCGATCATGCCCGAGCCCTTGGCGATCCCGCAGAGCGTCGCGTCCGTGTCGCCGACCCGGACCCGGCGGGCGCTGCCCTTGGGGTAGGTATCGGTGGTCATGATCGCGCGGGCCGCCGCCTCCCAACTGGTATCGGCAAACACCGCGCGGATGTCGCTCAAGGCGGCAACGATCTTCTCCACCGGCAGACGCTCTCCGATCACGCCGGTGGACGCAATGAACACCTCGCCAGGCTCGACCGAGAACACGTCGCGGGCGGCCTCGATGGTCTGTGACACCGCGCCCTCGCCGACGCTGCCGGTAAACGCGTTGGCGTTGCCGCTGTTGACCACCAGAACGCGGGCGCGGCCGCCCATGAGCGCTTTCCGGCACCAGTCCACCGGCGCCGACGCGGTTTGCGAGCGGGTGAGGACACCGGCCACCGCCGTCCCGGCATCCATTTCCGCCACGAACAGATCGTCCCGGCCCTCGTATCGAAGCGCACACGCGCGCGTTCCCAGCCGCACGCCGGCTACGGCGGGCATGTGGGGAAACCGATCGGGCGCGAGCGGCGAGCGCTTGGTCATGCTGGGTCTGCCTCGGATTGCGGACAGGGGTCCGGTGTGGAGATCCCTAAGGTTTTTTGGATCGCTATTGGGCCGGTTGCCCGCCCTCGGGCAATTCCGCCGGCATTTCGACAAAGGTTTCGATGTCGGCTTTGTCCCGCAGGCTCTCGATGTAATCGGAGCGCGCCTCGCGCACCAATTCGGTCCGCAACTGCTCGGTGACTTCCGCCTTGGCCGGCGGTTCCGCCTTGCGCCGGTCCTCAACCTTGATCACATGCCAGCCGAACTGCGTTTGCACCGGTTCCTTGGTGTAGGTGCCCGGCTCCAGCGCCGCAGCGGCCTCGTCGAAGGCCGGCACCATGGCGCCCGGTCCGAAATAACCGAGATCCCCGCCGTTGGGAGCGGAGGGACCGGTCGACTTGGTTTTCGCCAGCTCGGCGAAGTCGGCGCCGGCGTCGAGGTCGGCGATGATCGCCTTGGCTTCGTCTTCCTCCTTTACCAGAATGTGCCGGGCCTTGGTCTCCTGGTTGCCGGCGGTCTCCGCCACCAGCTCTTGATACTTCTTGTCCAGGGCCTCGTCGGTGATCTGTTCCTCGACCATGCGGCTGAGCAGCACCTGCGCAAGGAGGATTTCTTCGACGCGTGCCAGCTGCTCGCGAATTTCTTCGTCGTCCTGCAAATTCTTCCGGCTGGCCTCGGCCGCCAGCAGCTTGGTATCGACCACCAGGCTGACAAGCATCGGCAGGACCAGTTCGTCCGGCGCCTGCTGCAATTGCGCCGGCATCCGGCCCTTCTCCTCGAGCGCGCGGGAGCGCCGAATCTCCTCGCCATCCACCGTCGCCACCACGGGATCATCCTCGGCCAACGCCGGGGGGACATAAGAAAACGAAGGGGCAAGTATGGCGACAGCGGCCGCCCCGGCGATGAATAAACGCTTCATTGAAATTCTCCTAAGTATGCGCGCGCGACAGAAGTGTGTCCGCCATACGATCAATTGCCATACCATCAGTATATTGTGCGATAATGCACATCGTTTCCGACCGCACAAGGATAAGGCTAACCGCTACATCATGGTCTGGATGTGGCACCATCGGCACCGAAACGCCAGATCCAACGTGTTTTCCCGGCTCCACCACGGCGGCCGCGCCCGATCGGTGCCTCTTTCTCCCGCCGGTGGCATACATTGACAGGACTTGTGCCTGCTTCTATGTCTTCATCACCGGTTGCGGCCGGCTCGGAGGGCCATTTACGCCCAGCCAGTCGCCCATTGGGAAACCTCTTAAGGATCATGAATGTTTGGCGCCATTGCCAGGCGGATATTCGGCTCCGCCAACGAGCGATTTCTAAAAGGCCTGAATAAGCAAGTCCAAGCCATAAATGCGCTCGAAGAAGAGCTCGAAAGCCTCGACGACGAGGATCTGCGCGCGCGGACGCCTTGGCTGCGCGAGCGGCTCGAAGCGGGCGAAACGGTAGACGACGTGTTGGTCGATGCCTTCGCCGTCGTCCGCGAGGCCGCGAAGCGCACCCTCGGTCAGCGTCATTTCGACGTCCAGTTGCTGGGCGGGATCGTGCTCCATCGCGGCATGATTTCGGAAATGAGGACCGGCGAGGGCAAGACCCTGGTGTCGACGCTCCCGGTCTATCTCAACGCGCTAACCGGAGAAGGCGTCCATGTGGTCACCGTCAACGACTATCTCGCCAAACGCGACGCCGAGTGGATGGGCGCCATCTACAATTTCCTCGGCCTCACCGTCGGCTGCGTCGTCCACGGCCTCGACGACATCGGCCGCCAGCAGGCCTACGCGTGCGATGTCACCTACGGCACCAACAACGAATTCGGGTTCGATTATCTCCGCGACAATATGAAATTCCGGCTGGAGGAGATGGTCCAGCGGCCTTTCCATTACGCCATCGTCGACGAGGTGGACTCCATCCTGATCGACGAAGCGCGGACGCCGCTCATCATCTCCGGCCCGGCGGAGGATTCGTCCGAGCTTTACACCGGCATGAACACGGTCATCCCCCACCTGACCGAGGAGCACTACGAGAAGGACGAGAAGGGCAAGGCGGTCTCTTTTACCGAAACCGGCATGGAGCGCATGGAAGAGTTGCTCGGCGAAGCCGGCCTGCTCTCTGAGGGCGGTCTCTATGATCTGGCCAACGTGTCTCTGGTTCACCACGCCAACCAGGCGCTTCGCGCCCATGTCCTGTTCAGCCGCGACACCGACTACATCGTCAAGGACGACAAGGTCATCATCATCGACGAGTTCACCGGCCGCATGATGGAAGGACGCCGCTACTCCGAAGGCTTGCATCAGGCGCTGGAAGCCAAGGAAGGCGTGACCATCCAGCAGGAAAACCAAACGCTGGCCTCGATTACCTTCCAGAACTACTTCCGGCTTTATCCCAAACTGGCGGGAATGACCGGAACGGCGATGACGGAAGCCGGCGAGTTCGCGGAAATCTATGGTCTCGAAGTCATCGATATTCCCACCAACGTGCTCTGCGTCCGCAAGGATGAACACGACGAGGTCTACCGGACGGCTCAGGAAAAAGAGGACGCCATCGTCGAAAAGATCATCGAATGCCAGGAGGCCGGCCAGCCGGTTCTGGTAGGCACGGTCAGCATCGAGAAGTCCGAAGCCCTCGCCGCCGCGCTGAAGAAACGGAAAATTCCGCATAAGGTTCTGAATGCCCGCTATCACGAGCAGGAGGCGATGATCATCGCCCAGGCCGGCAGCCACGGCGCCGTCACCATAGCCACCAACATGGCGGGCCGCGGCACCGACATCCAGTTGGGCGGCAACACCGATATGCGGATCAAACAGGAACTGAACGATCCGAACGACGAAGCAGGCCAGGACCGGATCCGCGCCGAGATCGCGGCGGATCGGGAAAAGGTCATGGCGGCGGGCGGCCTGTTCATCCTCGGCACCGAACGTCACGAAAGCCGGCGGGTGGACAATCAGCTCCGCGGACGTTCCGGCCGTCAGGGCGACCCCGGTGGATCCAAGTTCTTTCTCTCCCTGGAAGACGACTTGATGCGGATCTTCGGATCGGAACGCATCGACGGTATGCTGCAGAAGCTCGGCCTCGAAGAGGGCGAGGCGATCATTCATCCCTGGGTGAACAAGGCCCTGGAAAAAGCCCAGCAGAAGGTGGAGGCGCGGAACTTCGAGATCCGCAAGAACCTGCTCAAGTTCGACGACGTGATGAACGATCAGCGCAAGGTCATCTACGAACAGCGCAAGGAACTGATGACCGACGAGGACGTCAGCCATACCGTCAACGATATGCGCCATCAGTTGATCGAAGACTTGGTCGCCCGGCACATTCCCGAGAAGGCCTACGCCGAACAATGGGACGTCAAAGGCCTCCACGCCGAAGTCGTGCGGATCTTCAACCTGAACCTGCCGCTGGAAGCGTGGGCCGGGGAAGAAGGCATCGCCGACGCCGAGATCCGCGAGCGGCTGATCGAGCTGGCCGACCGCAAGATGGCGGAAAAGGCGGCCAATTACGGCCCGGACACCATGCGCATGGTGGAGAAGAGCCTGCTTTTGCAGATCCTCGACCAGATTTGGAAAGAGCACCTGCTCAACCTCGATCACCTGCGTCAGGGCATCGGGCTTCGCGCCTACGCGCAGCGCGACCCGCTCAATGAATACAAACGCGAGTCCTTCGGTCTGTTCGAAGGCCTGCTGGACCGTCTGCGCGAGCGGGTCACCCTCGTGCTGGCCCACGTGGAGCTGCAGCAGGCACCGCAGCCCGAAATGCTGGCACCGCAGCCGGAACGGGAGTTCGAGGGCGCCGCGGCGCAACGCGAACCGGCCATGGCCATGGCCTCGGCGGGGGCCGGCAGCGATACGGCGGTGGCACCGGTCCGATCCCGTCAGGCGACGGGAGATATGGACCCCGCCGACCCCTCCACTTGGGGCCGGGTCGCCCGCAATGCCCCCTGCCCGTGCGGCTCCGGAAAAAAATACAAACACTGCCACGGCAGAATGGCTTAGCGGCTAAAGAGGGCTTCGGATCGTACTGGCTAGCGCGACACGTCTTTAGCGGCATCCTGGGCGAGCAATTCCGCGAGTTCCTCCGCGCCCTCCTTGGCCAGCGTGCGCATGGTGTTTTCGTCGTTGTGATGCCAATAATGGGCCCACAGCAGGATTTCGTCGTGCTGCTCAAACGTATCCACCGTCTTCTCGCTATCGAAATTTGAAAGGCCCAGCCCCTTCAACACCGAGCCCGCCAGATCGAGACTGGAGAGAAACGTCTCGCGGCGGATGACGGTTACGCCGAGATCCATCAGCTGATAGGCATGCTTGCGATCATGCGCCCGCGCGTAAATGGTGAGGCGCGGAAAATGTTCCCGCACCGTCTCCGCGGTGCGCAGCGAGGACTCCACGTTGTCGATGGCGAGCACGAAGGCATCAGCCGTCTCCGCCTTCGCATTGCGCAGCAAGTCGAGCCGCGACGCATCGCCGTAGTACACCTTGTTGCCGAATTTGCGGACGTAATCCACGTGCGCGGGGTTGATTTCAAGGGCGGTGAACGCAATGCCCTTGGCCCTCAGGATGCGCGCGACGATCTGACCGAACCGGCCAAATCCGGCAATGATAACGCGGTTCTCGTCGCTATCAGGCAGCGGGTCGAAATCGCGCGCCGGCGCTTTATCCAGCCACCGCTTGATCACCGTCTCGTTCACCGCGAACAATAGCGGCGTCACCGCCATGGACACAGTAACCACCGCAATCAACAGATCCGCCAGTTGCTGTTCGATCACCTTCCCGCCGACGGCGACGGTGAGAACGATAAAGGCGAACTCGCCACCCTGCGAAATGGACACACCCAGCGCCCGGGCGGAGGCATTGCCAAGTCCGAACAACCGGCCGAGCCCGAACAGAAGCGCGAACTTCATCAACATCAGACCGAGGACCAGAAGGGCGATGACACCGGGCTTGTCGATCACGATGCCCACATTGAGCGACATGCCGACGGCGATGAAGAACAGGCCGAGAAGCAGCCCCTTGAACGGCTCGATGTCGGTTTCGAGGGCGTGCCGGTATTCCGACTCCGCGAGCAGGACTCCCGCAAGGAATGCGCCGAGCGCCATGGAAAGCCCCACCCATTCCATCAGCAACGCCATGCCGACCACGGTCAGCAACGCCATCGCGGTGAACACTTCGCGGATGTTCGTATCCGCCACGATCCGCAGCAGATAGCGCAGCAGGAAATGACCGCCGGAGACCACCACCAGGAGAATGGCGGCGGCGCCGAGAGCCGCGACGGCGCCTGAACTGTCCATCGGTCCGCTTCCCTCGGGTCCGATTAACGGCACGATCACCAGCAGCGGGATGACGGCCAGATCCTGAAACAACAGGATCGAGAAAGCCGACCGCCCGTGTTGCGTCGTCAACTGACGCTTTTCGCCCAACATCTGCAGCGCCAGCGCGGTGGACGAGAGCGACAGCATCACCCCGACGATGGCCGCGGCGGGCGCATCGAGGCCGAGCGCGTACGCCGCGAGACCGATCACCACACCGGTCACTCCCACTTGGGCGCCGCCCAGTCCGAACACCGATTTGCGCATGGTCCACAAACGGCTCGGCTGCAGCTCGAGGCCGATGACGAACAACAGAAGGACGACCCCGAATTCGGCGAAATGCAGGACGTTGTCGATGTCCCCGTTAAGCTTCAGCCCCCAAGGGCCGATGACCACGCCGGCGGTCAAATACCCGAGGACAGAGCCGAGCCCAAGCTTCTTGAACACCGGCACGGTAATAACCGCCGCAGCCAAAAATATCGCAACTTCAACCAGCAGGGACATCGAATGTTCCTCACTTCATCCGCCATCCTCGCATTAATGGCCGGCCAACGACTGTGATCGTGTCCGCACACGTTTAGCCTGTCCGATCCCGTTGCGAAACCGGCATGATCGGCGGCCGCACAAAAATCAGGTTCGGGAGACGGGTATAGAAACGCCAGTTGCGAGGGAACAATCTGTGTTCGCTTTGGTTAAGCAAAGCGGGCGTGCGACAAACGCATACCGTCCTCTGAGCGCTTTTATAAATAATTGTTGGCATAGAGCCTGTTGCGAAATCAGCGGGCGCAAAGCGGTGAGGCTGGCTTGAAATT
>CAKZLS010000580.1 GCA_937127205.1 uncultured Rhodospirillales bacterium | reverse complement strand
GACGATTGTGGCAACTGCGACGGCTGCCTGACGCCGGCGAAGACCTGGGATGGCGGCGAGAAGGCCGGCCTGATGGTCGGACCCGGCCACCAGTCCACATTCGCGCAGGGTACGATCGCCGTAATCGACGACAACGGCACCATCAAGTACGGGCTCCAACTCCTGGTGGAGGCGGAGGACTCGCCCACCTCCGTCTTTGTCGAAATACCGGGAATCGAAACCGCCGACAATGGTAACGGCGACGGCAATGTTCAACTGGCCTTGGTGCTGGATCTGATACCGGGTTCGGAAACGGTCAAGGCCCAGGCTCAGTTCATGGATGGCGGCGTCTACGGCCCGTTGTTCGAGACCGCCGCGCTCGCCCTCCCGGAAGACGTGGTCAGCGCGGTCAAGGGGCAATACGTCAATGCCAGTAAGCAGACCGGCGCCGTCGTCGGGCTGGTTTCCAGCAAGCCCGGTGATGGTGACGACGGGTTCGCCGCCTCATGGGACTGGGTGCAGGTCGACAGCGTTGGTCGAGAAGTCGCCGACGGCGAAGTGCTCTATCGATGGAACGCCGGCAGTGCGGATGTCGCCGCCACCGATGGGGGCCCCGATTGGGTCAGCGATACCGCGTTCATGGTCGGCGGGGCGACACATGTCTATACAAGCAATATCCCCAATACCGACGCCACCGTGCCGGGTACGACACCGCTCGGCGTGTTCGCCCAGGAGCGCTGGGATCCTTTCGGTGGCGCCGAGATGGCGCTCGAGTTCGGCGACGGCGGACTTGCCGCCGGATCCTACGCCGTGCGCCTGTACATGGGTAACGGCTACAGTGGGACCAGCGCACCCGGCGAGCGTGTTTTCACGGTCAGCGTAGAGGGCCAGCCGTTTCTGCCGAGCCTGGATCTGTCGGATACGCTTGGCCACCAAGTGGGCGGCATGTTCGAGTGGGTCGGCGAGGTGACCGACGGTACAGTTGATATCGATTTCCAGCGGGTTACCGAAAATCCGCTGATCAATGCCGTGGAAATCATCAAGGTGAACACCGGGCCGGTGATTTCGGCCGTCGACGCGGCGATCGACGAGGGCGGCGGCACGGTGACGGTGACCATCCAGTCGGACGTGGCTATTCCGGCCAATGAGACGGTTGCGGTCAGCTACGAGATCCGTCCGGGTTCTGCCACCGGACAACAGGACTACGCGGCACCGGCCTTGAGCTTCAATCCGGCGACCGGCGTTTATAGCGGTTCCGGCGAGATCGCCGGAAATTCCGCCGACCTGACGATCCCGATCGAGATCATCAGCGACCCGGACGTCGAGGGTGACCAAACGTTCCAGGTGGTCATCACCGGCGTGACCGGAGGAGATGCTGTACTCGGTGACGCCACCGCCATCGTCACCATTTTAGACGATGATGAAGACGGCCCTCCGCCCGACGGCGTCAACGGCGCTCCGGTTGCGGGTGGCGATTTCTCCGAGAGCGGAAACAGCCCAACCCCGGTGACGCTGTCGATCGGCACCACGCGGCTCGTATCGACTCAGGAAGGGGAACCCAATCGCGACTTCGACTACGTCCACTTTACCGTGGCCGAGGGCACCCACCTCAACGCCATCAACCTCGCTGATTTTGACGATTATGATCCGAGCCAGGTGAACGCCACTTTTCTCGGTATGCAGGCAGGCTCCATCTTCACCGAAACACCGGCGGCTCCGGACATCGGCAACCTGCTCGGTGGCATCGTATATAGTGAACTCGACGTCGGCATGAACCTTCTGGCCCACATGGCTGACGGGGTCATCGAGGCCTACGGCAACACCATTGGCTTTTCGGCACCGCTCGCCGCGGGCGACTACACGCTGTGGTTCAGCCAGAATCAGGGCGCGACCACGTCGACGCTGGACTTCGTTGTCGAAGATGCGGCGACCGGCGCGGCCACACTGGCCATCACTGAGAATTCCAACAACGTCCAAATCTCGAACTACGGCGCCAATTCCTTCCGGATCACCAATGCGGGTGACAAGAACATCGTATCGGTGGAGATCGACGTCACCAACGCGCTATACCCCGACGCCGTTTTCGATCCTTTCGGTGTGGCCGGGGACTCGACGGCCAAGGCGCTGACAATCAATACCCCCGGCGGCAGCGGCATCCAGGCCCCGAACCACGGCACCTATATCGGTCTCGGCGGGATTGACGGCTACGAGGGTATCAAGCTCGACTTCGATAACGCCGTGAATGGTGGATTCGAAACCGGGGAGACGGTTGGGTTTTCCATCGACATGGATCCCAATTCCATCGCGGGAGCCACCAAGGCAACCCTGGATGCCGGTACGGATCCCTCTTGGGACGTCGGCGGTATCTCCGGGGCTGAACTGATCGGTTCCACCTTCACTGTCACCTTCACCGACGGCTCCACCGCCACCGGACAGCTTCAGGGCACGGGCAACCAAGCCGGTTCCAAGGGACTCGCAACCCAGGACTCGCCGAATATAGACGTAACCCTAACTGTTGACGGGCTGGCCGAGGGCAGCGTCGGCACGTACGGCGCCGGCGGTCCGAGCGTCGTCGTCAATGGCCCGGCAGGCGAGACGGTCCGGGTGATGCTGAGCAAGGGCATAATCCAGCCGGTCAACAACAACTTCTCCGGACCCTATGCGACCCAACTGGACAACCAGCTCGATAACCTTAGGGCCGAAGACTTTCCCGCCAACAATGCGGCGGAATTTCAAACCGTCGATATTGTTCTCAACGGAACCGATCAGGACATCACCAGCAGTTTCGACTTCACACAGGTGCCCGGGATCACGTTGGCTGTGCCGGAAAGTCAGCTCCCGCTCGGCTTCGTCGCCAGCATCATCGATACCACCAACGACAATCTACCGAAGGGGCCGGTCACCGCACCGATATATATGACTTTCGGCTCCCAGACTCAGCCGACCATCTCCCTTGCGAGTGGGCCGACGGTGGTCGAAAGCGGCGACGTTGGCGATGCGACGCTGTCATTTGCGTTAACAGCGACACAGTCGTTGAGCGGCACGGTGGACCTGGAATTTAAAATTGACGGCGTCGATCAGAGCGCGACGGTGAATTTCGTCAATGGCGCGGCGACGCTTGTCCAGGTTCCGGTACCCAACGATGATGTTGCCGACGGCGACGACGTGGTGACGATCACCGATCTGGTGGCGACCGGTCCGGCGGCCGTGAGTGTCAACCCGGCTGCCAACTCGGCCACCGGGACCGTCACCGAGGACGACTTCGCGCCGGTTGGCGGGACCGACATGGTGAGCGGTGACGCGGATCAGCAGAGCACCTTCTCGGCCGCCGATCTCTTGTGGAACGACACCGACGGCGACAATGCCATTGCCGAGTTGACCATCATCGATGCGGGTACGAATGGCGCCAACGGCTTGACTGTCCAGGGTGGAACGGTTTCGGTTGCCGCCAACGGCGACGTCACCTACACGCCGGCCGATGGCTTCACGGGCAATGACACCTTCATTTACACGGTGGAGGATCCGGGCGGCAACCAGGCAACCGCGCATGTGACCGTCGAGATTCCGCTCGATGGCGGTGTCATTTACCGCGTCAATGCCGGTGGAGGCTTTGTCCAGGCCACCGATGGCGGACCGGACTGGGCTGCCAACACCGGTTTCGGCGCCCAGAGCGGCGCCGGGTTCTCCAACAACACCGGCTACGTCGCTGCATTCAGCGGCTCGGTCGGGCGTGATGCCAGTCTGCCGGACTATGTACCCGATGAGGTTTTCTTTACCGAGCGGTGGGATCTAAGCGCCAGCCCTGAAATGACGTTTAGCTTCGACGTAACGCCCAGCCAGACCTATGGCGTGAACATCATTTCGCGCAATGGCTGGAGCGGTACGAACAGTCCCGGCGAGCGCGTGTTCGACATTCAGATCGAAGGCCAGGAGATCTTTGGCGACATCGATCTCAGCGCCAGTTTGGGGCATCTCACCGGCGGTATGCTGCAGCATGTTCTGACCGTGCAGGACAGCTCGCTGGATATTGAGTGGCTGCATCAGGTCCAAAACCCACTCGTCAACGCGATCGAGATCGTCTTGATTTCCCAAGGGCGTACAGATGGTTCGATTGGCGATTTGGTTTGGGACGATGCGGATGGCGACGGCGTCCGTGATGTGGGCGAGGTTGGCATCGAGGGCGTCACCATCGACCTTGTGGACCCGGGTGCGGATGGCCAGCCTGGCGGCGGCGATGACAGCGTCCTTTCATCCACCACCACCAACACTAGCGGCAATTACATGTTCGGCGGCCTCGCCGCAGGCGATTATCTGGTAGACGTGACGGATGCCGGCAACGTGCTTGGCGGGCGTGTTCTGACCACCGCCAGCGATCCCGTGACGCTGAGCATTGCGGCCGGCGAGGCCAACTCCGATGCCGACTTCGGCTACCGGCTCACAGTGGTGCCACAGGCCGATTTGGCGATTTCCAAGGATGTTGACAATCCCGCGCCTCTGGTTGGCCAAGATGTGACCTTCACGGTGACGCTCAGCAACAACGGTCCCGATCAGGCCACCAACGTCAGCGTCATCGACTTGTTGCCGGCTGGTTTGACCTTTGTTTCGGCGACATCGAGCGCAGGCAGTTACGACAGCGTGGACGGTGCATGGGATGTGGGCAGCGTTGACACCGCCGCTCAGGTGATCCTCGAGATCATCGCCACGGTGACGACGGAAGATGCGGTGAGCAACCTCGCCACGATCGGTTCTTCCGATCAAGTTGATCCGAATGCCGGCAACAACGCCGCGTCGGCCGGCGTCGATGCCGTTCTTGGCTCGACATTGTCGATCGCGCCGAACGTGGCGGTGCAGGCAGAGGGCGACATGGGCGTCCAGGCGTTCACCTTTATAGTGACCCGCGCGGACGCCACCTCTGGCGCTGCATCGGTTGACTTTGCGGTTTCGGGAGCGGGCGTCAACGGCGCCGATTTCTCCAGCGGCGTGCTGCCATCGGGCACCGTTACGTTCGCGGATACCGAGGTTTCGCAGACCACCACCGTCAACGTCAACGGAGACACGGACTTGGAGGGCGACGAGAGCTTCACGGTGACGCTGAGCAACGCCACCGGTGCCACCATCGTTCAGGCGGTGGCCACCGGCACCATCAATAACGACGATACCGCACCGTCGAATGGTTCGATTGGCGACTTGGTTTGGGACGATGCGGATGGCGACGGCGTTCGTGATGCGGGCGAGGTTGGCATTGAGGGCGTCACCATCGACCTTGTGGATCCGGGCGCGGACGGCCAGCCTGGCGGCGGTGATGACAGCGTTCTCGCATCCACCACAACGGATGCCAGCGGCAATTACACGTTCAGCGGCCTCGCCGCGGGCGACTATCTGGTATACGTGACGGACGCCGGCAACGTGCTCGGCGGGCGTGTTCTGACCACCGCCAGCGATCCCGTGGCGCTCAGCATTGCGTCTGGCGAGGCCAACACCGGCGCCGACTTCGGCTACCAGCTCTTGGGAAGTGGCGGTATTGTTTATCGCGTCAATGCCGGCGGCGCTCTGGTCCAAGCCACCGACGGTGGACCGGACTGGGTGGCCAACACTGGTAATGGCGCGCAGAGCGGCGCCGGGTTTTCCAACAACACCGGGTACGTCGCTACGTTCAGCAGCCCGCTAGGCCGCGACGCCAGTTTACCGGCGTATGTGCCCGATGAGGTATTCTTCACGGAGCGTTGGGACCTCAGCGCTGGCCCCGAGATGACGTTTAGCTTCGACGTGACGGCCGGCCAGACCTACGGGGTGAAAATCTTTGCGCGCGACGGCTACAGCGGCACCAACGACCCTGGCGACCGCGTATTCGACATCAAGATCGAAGGCCAGGAGATCTTCAGCGACGTCGATCTTACCGGAACCTACGAGCACCTTACAGGTGCCATGTTCGAATACGTGCTGGTTGCCGGTGACGACTCGCTGGACATCGAATGGATCCACGAGATTGAAAACCCGACGGTTAACGCCATCGAGATAGAGTTGCTGATCTCGTAATCACCAATTGCGGGCGGCGCCGATCACCGCGTTGGCCATGTCACCATCTCCTCGTACCGACCCCGGCAAGTCCCTCGCGGGCAACCCGAGCGTATTGAAGCGAAAAGTTGCGAATATTTTGATTGTACCCGCGCTCTACTGCGGGTTTAACGTGTGGAGGACGCGTTGAGCGCTCGGCGGTTCAGCGAAAATCGTATTGGGGAAAACGTCATGCCGGTGGATGCAATCCGCGATTTTTTTAAGATGGAAGCCGCCGGGGGGATCGTGCTGGTGATGGCGGCTGCCCTTGCCGTGGCGGTGTCCAATTCGCCGTTCCATGGGCTCTATGACGCGTTGCTCACGCTGCCCACTCAGATCCGCATCGGTGCGCTCAATATCGAAAAACCGCTCTTGCTCTGGATCAACGACGGTTTGATGGCCATCTTCTTTTTCCTCATTGGTTTGGAAATCAAGCGCGAAATGTTGGAAGGTGAGCTGTCTTCCCTGTCGCAGGCGGCGTTGCCGGGAGTCGCGGCGGTCGGCGGAATGGCCGTGCCCGCGTTGATCTACGTCCTCGTCAACCTCGGGCAGCCGGAGAACCTCAACGGCTGGGCCATTCCCGCAGCCACCGACATTGCCTTCGCCTTGGGTGTGATGGCCTTGCTTGGAAACAAGGTTCCGCTGTCGCTGAAGATCCTGCTCACCGCCATCGCCGTCTTCGACGACCTCGGCGCCGTGATTATCATCGCTCTGTTTTATACCGCCGATTTGTCCCTGGTGTCGCTGTATCTAGCGGCGGGTGGATTGGTGGTTCTGGCCCTTCTCAACATGCTTGGCGTGACCCGGATTGCTCCCTATGTGGTGATCGGGCTGATCATTTGGGTTTGTGTACTTAAGTCGGGCGTGCACGCGACGCTGGCCGGTGTCGCCATTGCGCTGACCATTCCGCTTAGGGCCAAGGACGTCGACGGACACTCTCCGCTTCTGCACCTGGAGCACGAACTTCATCGCTGGGTCGCGTTCGGTGTTCTGCCGATTTTTGCCTTCGCCAACGCCGGGATCAGCTTCGAGGGCATCGGGCTCGCGAGCCTCTTGGAACCGGTCACTCTGGGGGTCGCTTTGGGCCTGTTCATCGGCAAGCAGATTGGCGTATTCGGTGTTTTGTTCTTAATGATTCGCCGGGGATTTGTCCGAATGCCGGAGGACGCCAATTGGATCCAGCTCTACGGCGTATCGGCCCTCTGCGGTATCGGCTTCACCATGAGCCTATTCATCGGCGGATTGGCATGGGACCATGCGGACTACGATGCCACGGTGCGCCTTGGTGTTATCACCGGTTCCATCCTGTCGGCGGTGGTTGGGTTCACGGCCCTGATTATCGGGCCCGTTGCCAAACCGAAGCGGCAACCGGCGCCGCCGCTGCCGGAAGCACTGGCGGATAGTTAGCGTTTTATCCTTCGGCTATTCCGTGTAGAGTTTGCCAAGATTGAATAGGGCGGAGCCTTGATGATGCGACTTTGTACCAACCGGCGTTTCGTGGCGTTGTTTCCGTTAGCAGCCTTAATCGCCTCGGTTTTCGCCCTGTCCGCGTGCGAGCTGGCCTATCACGAACTCAGCGCCGAGCGGGACGAGCAGTGCACGCCGTGGAAAGTCGGCTGTCGCCCCGTCATCAACGTCGCCGGCGAAGGCCCCATTCAGCCGACCCGGTACGATGTTCAGCGCATGCAGATTGTCGGTGCCGCGGAACGCGCGCCCTATCGCCAGTGCGACACCTTGGCTTTCGGCTGCCAGTTGATCATTTCGGTCGACGCCTTCGACGATCAGTACATCCGGCCGCTCCGAAGCGACCCCCAGTAGCGCTCACCAACGACAATCCGGGATGACGGCGTGGCCTACCCGACCACGTGGTAGCCGCCGTCGACATACATGGTATCGCCAGTGATCAGCTTGGCGAAGTCGGTGGCCAGGAACGCGGTGGCCATG
The DNA here is from genome assembly GCA_937127205.1 of uncultured Rhodospirillales bacterium. Classification (GTDB taxonomy): domain Bacteria; phylum Pseudomonadota; class Alphaproteobacteria; order Rhodospirillales; family Defluviicoccaceae; genus CAKZLS01. The sequence goes on along the minus strand of CAKZLS010000580.1, from coordinate 1,117 downwards.
CCGACGTCTTCGATGGTGACCAGGGCGCGTGATGGCGCCCGCGCCGCCGCATGTTCCATCAATTCGTCGAAACGGCCGATGCCCGAGGCTGCACGGGTCTGGATGGGTCCCGGAGAGATGGGGTTTACCCGGATACCCTTGGGTCCCAATTCGGCCGCGAGGTAGCGTGCCGTCGCTTCGAGCGCCGCCTTGACCGGCCCCATCAGGTTATAGTTCTCGACCACCTTCTCGGCTCCGAAGTAGCTCATGGTAAACAAGGCGCCGCCGTTCGTCATAAGCGGTTCCGCATACTTTGCCATGCGGATGAATGAATGGCACGAGATGTCCATGGCCATGGCGAAGCCTTCCTGGGAGCAATCGGTCACCCGGCCATGCAGGTCGTCGCGCGGCGCGAAAGCGATGGAGTGCAGCGCGAAATCGAGCCGGCCCCATTCCTTTTCGATCTCCGCGAAGACGGCCCGCAACTGCCCGGGCTCGCGCACGTCGCAGGGAAGATAGAGAGAGGGCGGAATATCAAGGGCTTTCGCCAGCGGTTCGGTGTAAGGCTTCGATTTCTCGTTGAGGTAGGTCATACATAAATCGGCACCAATCCCGCGAAAGGCCTGGGCGCAACCCCACGCGATGGATTGGTCGTTGGCGATGCCGATGACGATCCCCTTTTTGCCCGCCAGCGGCTGTACTCGCTCTTCCCGCTGGCGCCTCAAGGAATCGAGCAAGTTTGTGTTGATGGTTTTCGCGGTCATTGATTTCCCTTTCCTTCTCCCAAGACCCGAAGAGTGTGGATGGCGATCATCCGCTCCTCGTTCGTGGGGATCACCCATGCGGAGATGGGGCTGCTTTCGGTACTGATGAGTGGTCCGCCCCGCCGGTTGGCGTCGGGGTCGAGTTCGATGCCGAGCCACGCCATCCGGCGGCAAACCTGTTCGCGAATTTCCGGCGAATGTTCGCCAATGCCGGCGGTGAAGACCAGCGTATCCATACCCTCCATGGCACTCGCGAGAGCCGCACCGTGCTTGGCAATGTGATAGACGAACAGGTCGATGGCTTCGCCCGCCCGAGGGTCGGTGCTGACCAGCAGATCTCTCATGTCGTTGCTGATGGTGGATACGCCGAGCAG
>CAKZLS010000579.1 GCA_937127205.1 uncultured Rhodospirillales bacterium | reverse complement strand
TGGTCAATCCCAAGGTGCTGGAGAACTGCGGCATCGATCCCGACCGCTACCAGGGCTTCGCCTTCGGCATGGGTATCGAGCGTATCGCCATGCTGAAGTACGGCATTCCCGATCTCCGGACGTTCTTCGAACCCGACCTCAGATGGTTGCGGCACTACGGGTTTTCCGCCCTGGACATACCGTCCATGGTGGCGGGAGCGGGCCAATGAAATTCACCTTTTCCTGGCTCAAGGATCACCTGGAAACATCGGAATCGGCCGAGACCATCGCCGACAAGCTGACCATGCTCGGTTTGGAGATGGAAGGTCTGGTGGACCGGGCGGAAGGTCTTCGCGGCTTCGTGGTCGCGCGGGTCACCGGCGCAAAGCCCCATCCCGATGCCGACAAGTTGACCGTGTGCACCGTGGACACCGGCACGGAGACGGTCGACGTGGTGTGTGGTGCACCCAATGCACGGGCGGGTATGACCGGCGTGTTCGCGGGCACCGGAAGCCATATCCCCGGCACGGACATCACCCTGAAGAAAGCCAAGATCCGGGGCGTCGAGAGCAATGGCATGCTGTTGTCCGAGCGCGAAATGGGCCTGTCCGACGATCATACCGGTATCGTCGAGCTTGCCGATGACGCGCCGCTGGGTGGCTCGGCGGCGGAGGTCATGGGCCTTGCCGACCCGATGTTCGATGTGGGCATCACGCCGAACCGGGGCGATTGCATGGGTGTGCGGGGAATCGCCCGCGATCTCGCCGCCGCCGGGCTTGGAAAGCTGAAACCACTGGACACCAGCGCCGTTGAAGGGTCGTTTCCGAGCCCCATCAACGTGCTGATGGAGTTCGACGCCGAGACCGCCGATGCGTGCCCCTATTTCGTCGGCCGTTACGTCCGCGGTGTCCGCAACGGGGAAAGCCCGCAATGGCTGAAGGACAAGCTCCTGGCCGTTGGGTTGCGGCCGATTTCGGCGCTGGTGGACATCACCAACTACATGACCATGGATCTGTGCCGGCCTTTGCATGTTTTTGACGCCGACAAGGTGCGCGGCGACCTCCATGTGCGTCTGGCGCGCCCCGGCGAACGGCTGGAGGCGTTGAACGAGCGGGAATACGAGCTCGATCCCGACATGACCGTTATCGCCGACGATGCCGAACCCGAGGCACTGGGCGGCGTCATGGGCGGCACGCGATCGGCCTGCACGCAAGAAACGGTCAATGTCTTTATCGAGTCGGCGCTGTTCGATCCGGTGCGTACGGCCACGACCGGCCGAAAACTGGGACTGTTGTCGGACGCGCGCTACCGTTTCGAGCGCGGCATCGACCCGTCCTTCCTCGAGCCCGGACTGGAGCTGGCGACCAAGCTGGTCCTGGACCTGTGCGGCGGCGAGGCTTCCGAACTGGTGGTCGCCGGCGCCGAACCGGACTGGCGGCGGTCGGTCGCACTGCGTCCCCACCGGCCCAGAGACTTGGTCGGTGTCGACGTACCGCTCGAAGAAACACGCCGGATTCTCGATGTTCTCGGGTTCTCGAGCGAGGGTACGGACGATCTCCTAGAGGTCCAGGTTCCGCCGTGGCGCAACGACATCGTCGGCGAGGCGTGCCTGGTCGAGGAGGTGGTACGGATTTATGGCTACGACCGCATTCCGACGACGGCAATGGAACGCCAAACGGCGCTGCCGAAGCCGGCCCTCAGCGCCCAGCAACGGCGCACGCGCGCGGCACGCCGGATGCTTGCCGCGCGCGGCCTCGTGGAAGCGGTGACGTATTCATTCGTTGCGTCCGACCGGGCCGCGCTTTTTGGCGGAAATGCCGAAGCGCTGCGGCTTATCAATCCTATCAGTAGCGATCTCGATGTGATGCGGCCCTCACCCCTGCCCAACCTGATCGCCGCCGCGGGACGCAACGCCGACCGCGGGCTCGGCGATGCGGCGCTGTTCGAGGTCGGGCCGCAATATGCCGGAGACACACCGGAAGACCAGCAAATGGTTGCTTGCGGCATCCGGTCGGGGCGCAGCGGGCCGCGGAATTGGGCGCAATCGCCGCGCCCGGCGGACGTCTACGACGCCAAGGCGGACACCCTTGCGGTGCTCGCCGCGCTGGCCGCACCCGTCGATAAGCTGAGTGTTACCACCGACGCGCCCGATTGGTATCATCCGGGCCGCTCAGGCGTTCTCAAGCTCGGCCCGAAAACGGTTTTGGCACGCTTCGGCGAATGCCATCCCCGGGTGCTTCGGCGGATGGGCGTAAAAGGACCCATGGTGGCGTTCGAAGTGTTCGTCGACGCCATGCCGAGCAAGAGCGGAAAACGGGGATTTGCCCGGCCGCCTTTGCGGCTCTCGCCATTCCAGCCCATCGAGCGCGATTTCGCGTTCGTCGTCGATGCCGGGGTTGCCGCGCTGGACGTGGTCCGGGCCGTCCGCAAAATCGATCAAACCTTGATCACGGATGTCCGGGTGTTCGATGTGTTCTCGGGGGGTAATCTCGAGGCCGGCAAGAAGTCTCTGGCCATAAGCGTCGTTCTGCAACCGATCGAGAACACGCTTACGGACGCCGACATCGAAGACATCGGCGCCAAGGTCGTACAGTCTGTGGAAAAGGCTACGGGCGGGGTTCTGAGAACCTGACGCCCAGTGCCTAGAGCACGGTGCGATCAGATCGCCCCGATTTGATCGCATGGTCGTGCTCTAAACGATTGATTTCTAGAGCAGGTAACTCCGATCAAGTGATACCACTTGATCGGATATTGCTCTAGTCGCGCCGGCTGCTCAGGAACGCAGGTCGGCGGGGCCGATGCATCCCATGCGTTTCGCCGGAAGCTTCGCGGGAACCTTGGCCGGGACGAGAGCTGGTTTAAGTTGTTGCGATTGCCCCTGGGCCGGCAAGAACGCGGTCATCATGCTTTGGGTCAGTTGCATGTACTGCATCATCGCGTTGACGCTGGCCAACATCATCATTTGAATCGGATTGTTCATTGTCCTGTCATCCTCGCTCTAGCGGTGGTGCCGTGGACAAACGAAATGAATGAACACAGCTGGTGAGGTCGAAACCAATAACCTCAAATTGTTGTCGACAAACACGCCCGATGTGATACGTCGATACGTCGTAGAATAACCGGGATACCTCCCTAGGGTAGAGCCAGGAGGCCCGGAATGCAATGAAAGGTCAAAACGATGACAAGCGAAGTCCTCCACGCACCGCGCGAAAGACTGTCAGAGAAAACGATCGCGCTCCATCAGGCAATCACCTCGCTGATGGAGGAACTCGAGGCCGTGGACTGGTATCGCCAGCGCGCGGACGATTGCGAGGACGCGGAATTGAAGGAGATCCTTCTGCACAATATGCGCGAGGAGATGGAGCACGCTTCCATGGTTCTCGAATGGATCCGTCGCAACGACCCGGATTTCGAGCATGAACTCAAAGACAACCTGTTCAAGGAAGGACCCATCGCCGGCCATCATGGCTGATGCCAATTTCGTGAATCTGCCATGGTTGACATGAGTGAAGGGGAAATCACATCTAAATGCCAGTGAGACCAATTCCGTGAGCTATTTGCTGAGCGGGAAACGGGTTTCCAACCGTGAATTGTTTACCGCATGGCGATATGAATTGCCTTAGTCGGATCACTCCCCCTCACCCGATCACATCGATCCTGCGGCTGCAGAGCATATCGATCCGGGTTTCGCCACTCTTACCGTTGCCGCTTTCGATCACGAAAAGGCGTTAAGCAAACGCGATAATGCGAATTAACAGGCTGAGATCGCAAAGAAAAATGCCGGGCTTAAAAAAGCCCGGCGAGTCCAACAGGGAGGCTTCACGTCTGGGAGACGTAGGACTCTTTGGGAAAGAGCCCGCTTTCCGAGACTAGCGCCCGGAAACTCATTAAATGCTGCAATGCAGCACTCATGTTTCGTTTATACGATCCTTCTCGCAGATGCACTACCCGCAAATTCGCAAGCCACCTATGCGCCGAACGCATAACTTGCGCTATTTTTGGGACAAATTTCACTTTTTAGGATAAATACCTTATTTGTTTAGTCGGAAATTGCCCATGCGTGCCGATAACGGCGCCCCGAGACGGAACTCGCCGACCTGAAAGCACTTTCTGCAGTTGCGTCACGGCAATGACACTGAGAATCCCACCGATAAACCCGGATCCGATGCAGTCTCTAAGTCAGGTTTAGCGTCTCGTGCTCATGCGTGATGACCGAGAATGGTCACCTCAATTGCCTTGACCAAAACGGATACTCTAAGCATTGAACTCTTCGATTTTTCGGATCAAAAAGTCTCGGAAGACCGCGATGCGGTTGGAGGGACGCAGTTCTTCGGGATAAACGAAAAAGACATCCACGTCGGGGCCGCGGAGTTCCGGCAGTATCTCCACCAGATTTCCCGTTTCCTGGTTGAGATAGTGGGGTAACGCACCGATCCCGATCCCGCTCTGCACCGCACGGAAAATGCCATAGGTGCTGTTGACCTGGAGGAACGGCTTCCGCTTGTGGTCATCTTGGACACCGACATCGAGAAGCCAGTTGAGGCTGGGAACCGGCATCCGGGCATCGTCGCCAAAAATGATCAATCGGTGATGATCCAGATCCGAGGGTGTCATCGGCATGCCGTGGGCTTGCAGGTAGCTGGGTGCCGCGAACACATGGTAACGCAGCGTCATAAGCCTCCGTTGGACCAGGTCCGCCTGAGTGGGCGGTGTCAGACGGATGGCCACATCGGCCTCCCGCATGGACAGGTCGAGTTCGTTGTCCGACAGCACAATGGACGCTTCGATGTCGGGATAGTCTTCGAGAAACTCCTTGAGCCGGGGAGCCAACCAAACCGATCCGAATGCGATGGTTGTCGTGATCCGCAGGGGCCCGGCGGGCCGCTCGCGGCTCTCGATAATCCGAGCTTCCGCCATGTTCAGTTTCTTGGCGATGTCGCGCGCCGTCCGCACAAGAGCCTCGCCCTGCTCGGTCAGCATCAACCCGCGCGCATGGCGATGGAAGAGCAGCACATCCAGGCTTTCCTCCAAAGCGCTAATCTGGCGGCTAACCGCCGACTGACTGAGATTGAGGCTCTCGCCAGCGTGGGTAAAGCTACCCGCTTCTGCAACGGCATGGAAAATCCGAAGCTTATCCCAGTCCATCAGCGTCCCCTGCTTGTTCTCTGGCGGCCCCCGCGGAGCCCGTACCAGTTGATTTGATTATTGCACGCAACAGGACTCAAGAAAAAACATTGTACGGAGCTCGGCATCCGCACCGATCGATGATCCTCATTCCGCCGCCACCTGCTCTTGTTCGGCACAAAATTTCTCGGCTTCCAGGGCCGCCATGCACCCGGTGCCGGCGGCGGTCACCGCTTGGCGATAAATCTTATCCTGCACGTCGCCCGCGGCATAAACGCCGGCAACGCTGGTGGCGGTACTGTCCGGCGCCGTCCGGATGTAGCCTTCATTGTCCATTTCCAGGAGTCCGCGGAACAGGTCGGTGTTCGGCGTGTGGCCGATGGCAACAAAGACACCGTCCAGGGGGATTTCCGTCCGGACGTCTGAATTCACGTTTCGTATTCTGATACCCTCGACGCCGGGCGGCGAGCCACCACCCAAGATTTCCTCGGTCACGCTGTCCCACACCATCTCGACCTTCGGGTTGCGAAACAACCGATCCTGCAGGATTTTTTCGGCGCGCAACTGATTGCGACGATGAATGACCTTCACTGAGTTGGCGAAGTTGGTGAGAAAGAGCGCCTCTTCCACCGCCGTGTTGCCGCCGCCGATCACCGCCACATCCTTGCCGCGGAAGAAAAACCCGTCGCAGGTGGCACAAGCCGAGACACCGAAGCCCATGAGCGCCTCTTCGCTCGGAAGCCCCAGCCACCGCGCGGAAGCGCCGGTGCATATGATAAGCGCATCGCCGACATAGGAATCACCGGAGTCACCCGATACCCGAAACGAAGGCGGGCCCAAGTCGACGTCGACGGCGGTATCGTCGAACATTCGTGTTCCCACGCGCTCCGCCTGTTGCAGCAT
>CAKZLS010000578.1 GCA_937127205.1 uncultured Rhodospirillales bacterium | reverse complement strand
GTTGTTTATAGGCTGCCGCCCGGTGATAGGCAAGTTGCCGGGGACAAGCAGCGAAGATGCAGGCAGCAACCGGACATCATTTGGCCGCGGCGGAACCGCTGGCAAAGAAGGAAAACCAATGGGGAGCGCCGAGGAAAACCAATTCGTGGCCCGTTTCGAGGGCGTGGCCCTGCGCTATGAAAGAGGGCCCGAGATTTTGCGTGATGTCTCGTTCGATCTCAAATCCGATTCTTTTTATTTCCTGACCGGCCCCAGCGGTGCCGGGAAAACCACCCTGCTGCGGCTTCTGTATCTCTCGCTCAAACCGACGCGGGGCTCGGCGGCCGTATTCGGCCACGACATCGCCAAGACCCCGCGCGACCGCTTGCCGGATCTTCGTAGGAAAATCGGCGTTGTCTTTCAAAACTTTCGCCTGTTGGAGCACCTGTCGGTTTTCGACAATGTCGCCCTGCCGCTGCGGGTCGCCGGCATTCGCGAGGAAGACGTGCGGCGCGACGTTGCCGAACTCTTGACCTGGGTGGGACTGAAAGACCATGTTTCCGTGCCGACGCCGACTTTGTCGGGAGGACAGCAACAACTGGTGGCCATCGCCCGCGCCGTGGTCGGCCGCCCGAAACTCATTCTCGCGGACGAACCCACGGGCAACGTGGACGAAGCGGTGGCGTCGCGCCTGATCCATCTGTTCCAGGAGCTCAACAAACTGGGAGCAACGGTCGTTATCGCCACCCACAATCATTCGCTTGCGGATCGGCTGGGCTACCGCCGCTTTAATGTGGACGGCGGACGCCTATGGTCGGAAACAACCAGCGACACCGCGTCCCCCCGCGCCGTGGCCGGCGGGTATCGGCGCGACATGACCGCCATCGGCAATGCTTCGGGCACGGGAGCGGCCTGAATGCTGGGTCACGGTTCCGACCTGCCGTTCGAGCGGGACCCCTTGGCCCGTTTTCTACCGTGGCTGATCGCCTTCATGGCCTACCTCGCCGTCCTCGCCCTGGCCGGCGTACAGGTTCTCTCGACTACCGTCGGTGACTGGCACAGCGACCTCAACGGCAGCCTGACGGTCCAAATCCCGGCCGCGGAAACGGCCGAAGACGACCAAGCCAACGTCGGCAAGGTGATGGATATTCTGCTCGATACGGTGAACGTCAGCCACGCCGAGGTCGTATCGGAAGATCGCGTCGTCGCCCTGCTCGAACCCTGGCTTGGCGATAAAGACATTGCCCGCGAACTTCCGTTGCCGCAGCTTATCGACGTTAATGTCCGCCAGGACCGGCCGCTTGACTTCGACATCCTCAAGACCCGAATCGAAGACGCCGTGCCGGGCGCCACCATCGATAATCATGGCGTTTGGCTGAGACACCTAGTTCAGTTGATCCGAACCACGGAGATCATCACCGTCGTCGTCCTTGCACTGATCGGACTGATTACCGCCGGCACGGTTGTATTCGCCACCCGAACCGGCCTGGCCATTCATCATGATGCCATCGAGCTCCTGCACATCATCGGCGCCCGGGACTCCTACGTGGCTTGGCAGTTCGCCCGGCGCGCCTTGCTGTTGGGGTTGAAAGGCGGCCTGATCGGATTGGTTTTCGGAGCCGCCACTCTGTTCGCCCTGGGCCAACTGGCAGCGCGGTTGCAAGGCACGATGCTGTTCGAACACGGACTGGCCCCGCACCATTGGGCGGTTCTCGCCATCGTCCCCGTGACGGTCGCACTGATCGCCATGTTGACCGCCCGCATCACCGTGATGCGCAGCCTGACGAGCATGCTCTGAACCATGGCGATTTTCTTCCGAAGCCGCCGGCAGAGACTGATCTTACTTGCCATTGCGCTCGCCGCTGCAATCCTTTTGGTCGTCTGGACCTGGGGGTTGATCCTCTATGCCGAGGGCATTCCCAGCGACATCGCCGACCCGTCGACCCACACCGATGTCATTGTCGTCCTGACCGGCGGCAGTCAGAGGATGAGAACCGGCCTCGACCTTCTGGCGGAAGGCAAGGCCGACAAGCTGTTCATCTCGGGCGTCCACGAAGGCGTCGAGATCCCGCGGTTAATGGAGGTGGCCGGCGCGCCGGAGACGTCTTTGCGCGATCGCGTGGAGACGGGGTACGGCGCCCTCAACACCGCCGGGAACGCCGTCGAAACGGAGGAGTGGATGCGCAACAACGGGTTCCAATCGCTGCGTTTGGTGACCGCCAGTTATCATATGCCCAGAAGTCTGCTCCAGTTTCGTCATGTCCTGCCGGATGCGACCATCATCCCCCATCCGGTTTTTCCCGATCACGTCAAGCAAGACAAATGGTGGCGGTGGCCCGGCACCGCCCGGCTGATCGTGGGCGAATATAACAAGTTTCTGCTGGCATGGGCGGAGCACCGGGCCGCTGCGCTGTTCGCGCGCACAACCCCATGACCCCGTCATGATTGCAATCCGCTCGCTTCTGTTCTTCGTCGGCGCGACGATCTGGACACTGACTGTTGCGACGGCTTGCCTGCCACTGTGGCTATTGCCGCGTAAGGCTACACAGCTTGGCGCGCGGCTGTGGACGCGGGGGCTTCTCGCCTGGCTGGCGGTGACCTGCAACCTTCGCCATCGCATCGTCGGACGGGAGCATATTCCAGCCGGCGGGGCCATCGTCGCTTCCAAGCACCAGTCGGCGTGGGACACCCTCATTTTCCACACTATTTTGGACGATACGATCTTCGTGCTGAAAAGGGAGCTGTTCAGGGTGCCGCTGGTGGGCTGGTGCATGAAAAGATCCGGCGCCATCGGCGTCGACCGATCGGCCGGTTTCCGCGCCATCAAATTGATGATGCCGC
>CAKZLS010000577.1 GCA_937127205.1 uncultured Rhodospirillales bacterium | reverse complement strand
CATATTTTGCCGGAGCATTGAAGTCAACTCCATGACCCCAAGCAACCCCTCAGCAATGCGGCGAATTGCTAGGGAATACGGGGCATCGGGACCGGTCGGTGGGCGACCGCATTCCTATGCCCGTGTCCCCATATTAAGGATTTAACGCACGGCGCAGGTTGGTGATATGCGCATGCGACAATTGAACACCGGGACGAGGGGAGAATGAAAATGACCTACGAGGGAATTGGCAAACGCGCGGCCCCGGCCGTTGTCGGCGTCTTGCTCCTTGGGTTGGCGGCGTGTGGCGCGGGTGATCGGTCGACCGGTCCCGGGACCTATACCGCCGATCCGAAACAGTCTTTGGGCCAACACGTTCCGGGACAGCACATGATCGTCGCCGGTCATCCGCTGGCCGCCGAGGCCGGGCGGGAGATGCTGAGGCGGGGCGGCAGCGCCGTGGACGCCGCGATCGCCGCTCAAATGGTTTTGAACCTGGTGGAACCACAGTCATCGGGAATCGGCGGTGGCGGGTTTTTGGTTCATTTCGACGCCGCAAGCCGAGACGTGACGAGCTACGATGGCCGCGAGACGGCGCCGGCGTCGGCCTCGCCCGGCATGTTCCTGAATGCGGAGGGCGAGCCGCGCAAGTTCTTCGATGCCGTCGTCGGCGGCTTGTCCGTAGGAGTGCCGGGGCTGCTGAGAATGCTGGAGGTAGCCCATCGGGAGCATGGCAAATTGCCGTGGGCCGACCTTTTCCAGCCGGCCATCCAACTTTCCGAGAATGGATTTCCCGTCTCGCCGCGTCTGCATGAGATGGTGGCGAAAGACAGGTACCTGAAAACCTTTCCGGCCCCCGCAGCCTATTTCTATACCGATAGCGGCGCGCCAGTGGCGGTCGGCCAGATGCTTGTCAACCAGCCCTTCGCCGATACTCTGAAGATTGTCGCCAGACAGGGCGCGGGTGGCTTCTACCGGGGCCCCATCGCCGAAGACATCGCCAACACGGTGCGAACGGCGCCGCGCAATCCGGCCGGCATGACCACAGCCGATATCGCCGGCTATCGGGCGGTGGAGCGCCCGCCCGTCTGTGCTTTTTATCGGGAGTGGCGGGTTTGCGGAATGCCGCCGCCGTCGTCCGGGGGCATAACCGTGTTGCAGATCCTCGGTCTGTTGGAACGGTTCGTGAGGGCGGAGACCGCGCCGGACACGGTCATGGGCGTTCACCGGATCGCCGAGGCCAGCCGCCTGGCCTTCGCCGACCGCAATACCTATCTGGCCGACCCGGACTTCGTGCCGGTGCCTGCGGCGGGACTTTTGGACCGCGAGTATCTGGCCGAACGGTCGCGGGCGATTGTCGATCGCGCCATGTCGGGACCGGTTTTGCCGGGTACGCCCGATGGCGTCAGGGCCGATGCATTCCGCTGGACACCCGACGGTCACACCCGCATTTCCACAACCCACCTCAGTGTCATCGATGGCGACGGAAACGCCGTTTCCATGACCTCCAGCATCGAGAACGCTTTTGGTTCTCGGTTGATGGTCCGCGGCTTTCTGCTCAACAATGAGCTGACCGACTTCTCCTTCGTGCCTGAGCGTGACGGCGTCGCCGTAGCAAACCGTGCGGAGCCCGGCAAACGGCCGCGCAGCTCCATGGCCCCGACCCTGGTGTTGGACAAGCAAGGACAAGTGGTCATGGCTGTCGGATCGCCAGGCGGCTCGCGGATCATCGGTTACGTGGCCAAGTCTTTGATCGGTGTCCTCGATGGCGGGATGGATATCCAGCAGGCTAGCGACCTCCCCAATGTGCTGAACCGCAATGGCCCGACAGAGCTGGAAATCGATACCCCCGCCGCGGACCTTCAACCGCAGCTGGAGGCCTTGGGTCATAAGGTGGTCCTTCGACGGATGACCAGCGGACTGAATGGCATCGCGGTGACCGCCGAGGGTTTGCGCGGCGGCGCCGATCCACGCCGCGAGGGCGTGGCGCTTGGCGACTGAACCAAGTTAGCGATGGATGGAGCGTGCGTTTGTTGGCGGAAATGCGCTATGGAGAGGAAATTTTGAACAAGGCGCTTTTATGATAACTTCAGCACTCCATTCTGCGACCGAACCTTCTTCAACGCAGCCGCGCGTTTTCCTACAAGCCGGCCGAGACCGGCGGGTCGTGCAAGGTCATCCGTGGGTGTATTCCAACGAGATCCGCATGGATCCCGAAACGAAAGCGCTGCCCGCCGGCACCGTCGCGACCTTGCATCGGGTGGACGGCAAGGCGCTCGGCGTGGGAACGTTCAATCCGCACGCGCTGATCGCCTTTCGGATATTCGATCGCGATTCAACCGTAAGGCTGGACGAGCCTTTTTTTCTCGGGCGCTTGAGGCGGGCCCTGACTTTGCGGGATCGATTGTTCGAAAAGCCTTTCTATCGGCTTGTGCATGCCGAAGCTGATGGACTGCCCGGTATGATTGCTGACCGGTTTGGCGATGTCGTCGTGCTGCAAATGAACACAGCCGGCATGGATTCCCTGGCACCCACCGTGCTCGCGGCGCTGCACGAATTGTTCTCCCCGGCCGATATCGTCTTTCGTAACGATGCGAGGGCACGCGCGCAGGAAGGACTTGCGGATACGGACATGGATTCCGATGCTGGGGAGTCCCGTCCGGTCGGGGTGGAGGAGGGCGGTCGCACCTTTGCCGCCGACCTCGCCTCCGGGCAGAAGACTGGGTGGTATTACGATCAGCGCGATAGCCGGGCGTTGGTGGCGCCGCTGGCTAGAGGCGGGCGCATGCTTGACGCCTATTGCTACGCTGGCGGGTTCGGGATTTCGGCGGCGTGCGAGGGAGCCAGCGATGTCGTGTGCATCGACTCTTCGCAAAGCGCCCTCGACCTCGCCCGAAAGGCGGCGGATGCCAACGGTGTCGGCGGCATATGCACTTTTACCAAGGCCGTTGCTTTTTCCGAGCTTGAGCGTCTGGGCAAAACCGGCGAGCGGTTTCGCGTTGTCGTTGCCGATCCACCGGCCTTCGTGAAATCCCGCAAGGATCTCAACGCGGGACTTCGCGGCTACCGCAAGCTCACTCGCCTCGCCGCCGCTCTGGTCGAGCCGGGCGGTTTCCTGTTCGTCGCGTCGTGCTCTCACAACGTCACTTCGGAGGCGTTTTCCGGCGAAGTGGCAAAAGGAATGGCGGCGACGGAGCGCTCGGGCCGAATCGTTCGCGCCGGCGGCCCCGGGCTTGATCATCCTGTGCACCCTCATCTTCCGGAAACGGCTTATCTGAAAACGTTGCTGCTGCAAGTGGATTGAGCCGCGCCGAGACCGCGGTTGCACAGGGATTCGCTTTCTCGCGGTCAAACCCGTAAACTTCACGCATCATTACCGTTGATGATCGGGCTCTCGCGTTTAATGCGGGGCGCAGCAAATTCGGCCGGGAGTGTGGCGGAGGAATATGCCAGAGCACCAATACCTGCACGACGTCCTGGTGCTGTTGGTGGCCTTGCTTGTCTTCGTTCCCCTGTTTCAGCGGCTTCGTATGGGCAGCATTCTTGCCTATCTGGTGGCCGGCATGGTCATCGGGCCTTCTGCGCTCGGGCTCGTGGAGAGTCTTGAGGGAACCCGTGCCATCGCTGAGCTCGGAATTGTGTTCCTGTTGTTTGCCGTCGGCCTGGAACTGAGCTTCGAGCGCCTCCGGCTGTTCGGCCGCAATGTCTATATCCTAGCCTTCGCTCAAGTCGTGGTGACGACGCTGGCCATCGCCGCGGTCGCTCGGTCCTTTTCGCTTGATACAAATGCCGCTTTAATTGTCGGCGGCGCCTTGTCACTTTCATCCACCGCGGTTGTGCTTCAACTGCTCCGTGAGAGTGGGCAAACCACCGCGAAATTCGGCCGAAGCGCCATTGCCGTGCTGCTGGTGCAGGATCTGGCGGTGGCGCCGATGCTGGTGTTCGTCAATACCGCGGCGACCGCCGAACGTTCCCTTGTCGGACCGCTGGGCATCGCCGCGTTCAAATTCGTGGTGGTCATCATCCTGATCGTCATGGCGGAGCGGATCGCGTTGAAGCCGCTGTTGCGCTTGGCCGCCGGCACCGGCGCTCCCGAGGTGTTCACCGGCGCAACGCTGTTGATGGTGCTTGGCACGGGGTGGGTCACCGAACAGGCCGGTCTGTCCATGGCGCTTGGCGCGTTCCTCGCGGGGATGATGGTTGCCGGTACCGAGTTCCGCCATCAGGTGCACGCGGACATCCAGCCCTTCCGTGGTCTCCTGCTGGGGTTGTTCTTCATGACCGTGGGCATGACCCTCGATGTTGCCTTTGCCATCGATCATGCGGCAACCGTAGCCCTGCTTGTTGTCGGAATTGTCGCGATAAAGGCCTCGATTCTTGCGGTGTTGGCGATGCTCCTCGGCCAACCGGTCCGGCGCGCACTGGCGCTGGGCGGATACCTATCACAGGGAAGCGAGTTCGCATTCGTGCTTCTGACCTTGGCGGCTTTCCTGGGGCTGCTCGGCAACGAGGAAGCACAGCTGTTGACCATCGCCGTCGGCATATCCTTGGCGGTGACGCCGGCCGGTGCGCAGATATACCGGCAGTTTTTCGCCTCCAAGGATCAGGCCGGGCGCTCGCTCCTCGGCAATCTCGCGGCAGAAGAGGGTGAAATCAGGGGTCATATTGTGGTGGCCGGTTTCGGTCAGGTCGGCAAGGCGGTGGCCAGGCATCTAGTGGGCGAACGCGTGCCCGTGCTCATTCTCGATCTCAACGCGCCGTTGGTTACCGCGAGCCGCTCTCGGGGATTGCGGGTTTTCTATGGTGACGCAACGCGTCTTGACGTTCTTCGCGCCGCCCATCTGAATCGGGCGCATGCCTTCGTCGTGGCCGTGCCGGACGCTGCTACGGCCGAACAGATCACGGCGGTGGCGCGTCAGGCGTTCAAGGAAGTTCCCATCTATGTTCGTGTTCCCGATGAGGATTGGGGACAGCACCTCAGAATCGGCGGTGCCGATGCCGTCGTCGTTGACGGTTTGACCACGGCGCTCGAATTGGCCGAACGGGTGATGCTGGTATACATTCCGGACGAGTCGGTGGCTCAGACCGATCCGGTAGACTAGCATTCCGGCATCCCGTAGGGTCACTCTCGTGACATGTATTTCATTATGTTGCGAGGGTGTTGCGAAATTGCAACTCTGAGAAATTCGTTACGCTGATAACACTAAATATGGTGGGTACGGCGTTACCCAGGCCAGATAAAATGTGATTTTTTTATTGCAACCTAAATTGCGAGCGAATAAGAACTTGGCAGATTCAAGCTTCAGGTATGCTAAAAGTAGCGTTGAAACGACAAGCCGATGTCCATTTTGCGAGGCCCCGTTGACCATTACCGCCACACAATTAACTATCTGATAGACGACAGCGATTGGTGCCATGGTTTGACCGGGTGCCACTTTTTTTTTGTAATTTGACCGAACGAAAATCCGAGAATTAGGGATACCTACACAATGGCATTGACTGAATCCTCCGCCGCCCGGGAGATCGAATCACGCACGTCCGCGGATGCCGCGGCGAAACGGGCACTGGTGTTTCCCGGGCAGGGCTCGCAATCCGTCGGGATGGGAAAAGAGCTTGCGGATGCGCATATGGTGGCACGCGAAGTTTTCCAGGAAGTCGACGATGCCCTGAGCGAGAACCTGTTCAAGCTGATGTGCGAGGGTCCGGAAGACGAACTTACTTTGACCGAAAATGCGCAGCCGGCCTTGATGGCCGTCAGTATGGCTATCCTCCGCGTATTGCAGAAAGAGCACGGCTACGAGCCTCGTGATCTTGGCTGTTTTGTCGCCGGTCATTCCCTTGGAGAATATACGGCCCTGACGGCTGCGGGGAGCTTTACCGTCTCCGATGCGGCGCGCCTGCTTAGGACGCGGGGCTTGGCCATGCAGACGGCGGTACCCGTAGGAGAGGGCGCCATGGCGGCGCTAATGGGCCTGGACCTGGAAACTGCACGTGAGGTTGCGGCGGAGGCCACTCAAGACACCTATGATGGAGCTGTTTGCGTTGCCGCCAACGACAACGCGCCCGGACAGATCGTTATCAGCGGAACGCGCATTGCCGTTCAGCGCGCTCTGGAAATTGCGGCCCTTCGCGGCGCTCGGCGCAGCGTTATGCTGCCGGTGAGCGGCCCGTTCCATTGTCCGCTGATGGCGCCGGTCGCCGATGTAATGGCCGAAGCGTTGAGTAACGTTAATATCCAGTCGCCGGCCGTGCCGCTGGTCTCTAACGTCACAGCGCTTCCCGTAACCGAACCCGAGCAGATCCGCAGCCAGTTGGTCCGCCAGGTAACCGGTATGGTGCGCTGGCGCGAGAGCGTGCTGTTCATGAATGCGCGCGGCGTTTTGGAGTTGATCGAAATCGGGACCGGCAAAGTTCTCTCCGGTCTTGCCCGGCGTATCGATCGCAGCATGCGCGGCATGTCGGTGGCGAACCCCGCCGATCTGGACGCGCTGGTCGCGACCGTCTAATCGCGACTCCGTCCCGAAAAACTTGCGAAAGCGAGGGCCCCTGAGGCCCTCGTTGCAGTTTTGCCGGTCCGTATTACTTTCTCGCGATCATGAACAGGCGGCGAAACGGAAACACGGTTTTTCCATTCGCTGCGGGCGGATAAGCGTCGGCGATCCGTTTTGCGTACGCGCTCAGCAAATCGCGTCCCTCATCTTCCTCAAGTGCCTCCATGATGGGCCTCAGCGCCGTCCCCATCGTCCACCCCACAATCGGGTTTTCTCCCTGCAGGATATGCCAATATGTGGTCTCCCACAGGTCGAGCGACGACGAACATGCCGACAATGTGTCGAGATAAAATCGGGGATCAGAGACGGGAGAGGGCCGGACGAGGCCAAGCAGGCGGTCCCTCCACCGTTCGTTCGTGGCGATCTCGGTGATGATCTGGTGGGATGGCGCATGGAAGTTCCGGGGCATTTGCACGCCCAGTTCGCCGCCGTCGTTGAGGCAGCCCATAAGCCGAGGGAAGAGAGTGTCGTGGGCGTCGAGCCAATGCAGGGCGGCATTGGAGACAATCAGGTCAACGGGCTGTTCCGGGCGCCATGCGGCGATATCCTGTCGAACCCACTGAATCGATCCATTTTTGGTTTGAGCTTGTGACAGCATCTCAGCGGAGGAATCGACGCCGGTAATGCGGCTGCGGGGCCACCGATCAGCCAGTCACTGGGTTATGTTGCCGGTGCCGCAGCCGAGATCGACGATCCGAGTCGGAGTGCGTTGCGTGATTCGCGAGATCAGATCAACCGCCGGCCTCGTCCGTGCCTCGGAAAACTTTAGATAAACTTCCGGATCCCAAGCGGCGGCGCTCGATGATCCTGTCATCGCTGCTCAAGCCTGTGACGAATGCAGACAGCTATTGGGAAGTTCGATCCGGAAGGTCGTGCCCGCGGGGCCGCTGTCAGCTAGGGCCAATTCCCCGCCGTGGGCATTGATGATCTCACGGGCGATAACCAGTCCGAGGCCAGTACCGCCCTTCCGGGCCGTACCCGAAAATGGTTGGAATAATCTCTCCTGTGCGTCTTCTGGGATGCCGGGGCCATCGTCGCGGAAGTCGATGATCAGTGCCTCCGATTCGCGAACGGCTTCGATCTGCACGGCCCGTGCGCCGGCCTCGGCCGCGTTTAAAGCCAAGTTGCTGAATACTCGGAACATTTGCTCCTGGTCGGCATTGATCTTAAAGCCGAGGCCAGCACCCGTCACTTTGTCGAGGCCCGGCGAATCGGTGCTCGGCCTGCGGACAGTGGACTCGAGCTCGAGTACGAGTTCATTCAATTGGAAAACACTCGGTTGGATGGATATCCGGACGTCCCGCACGAAGTCCAGTGTCTGGCTGCATAGGGCTACCGCTCGGTCAATAGCCTTCGACAGCCGCGGCATTACCCGTTTTACTTCCGGATCTTCGATGCTCGCTAGGTGGTCGGAGGTCAGAACCGCGGTAGAGAGGGTATTGCGCAGATCGTGGTTGATCTTCGCCACCGCCGCGCCGAGCGCGGCGAGGTGAGTCTTTTGGCGAAGGGCGGCGCGCAGGTTTTCCTGCATCGCCGCCAGTTCCCGCTGGGCGACGCCAATCTCGTCAGTTCGATCCGTCGGGTGGATGGTCACCGACTCATCTTCCGGGTTCTCACGGAAACGGGTCATGCTGTCGGTGATCTGCTGGATGGGCCGAACCATCAGCCATTGCAGGCTGAGGAACACCAAACCGGCGGTAAACAGCGAGATGATGATGGAAAGCTGCAGAATGCGCACGGAAAACGCCAGCATTTCCTCGCGAAGGGGCCTCTCATCGATCAGCACCTCAATGGTGGCGGCGCCGTTGTGAGGCGAATCCGCGATCACCCGCATGACACGGTTTTCGGACTGCAGCAGGGTCATCATCGCCTCGCCGATCCATTCCGGGAACATCACGTTGCGAAGGTCGTAGGTGACGTCGACGGAGGGGGGCATTTCCTCCTTGAGCATCAACATGCGCCGATCCGGCTCTTTCAAGACAATGCCGTAGGCGCCCGCTTGGAGCAGCAGATTCATAGCGAGTTTCTCCCCGACGACATTATCGGGGCTGGCCTCGACCGCGAGAATAGCGAGGTTGGCCTTGGCGATCTGATCCTCGAGGTAAGCCTTGCGGTATCTCGAGACGGAGGGAACGTAGATCAGCACCTCGGCAAGCATGACGAACAGTACCGTCAGCGCCAGAAGGCGTGCCGACAATCCCCAGGGCAAGGACGGGTTCTTGCGTCTTTTCCGAGACATAGGAGCGGATTATACCGATTTTGTCCGCGCTGTCGCCCGACGTCCGCACCAAACCAAAAACTCTATGTACTGCCGAGTTTCCCGGTGACACTGGCCTGCGGATTTCATTTTCCCGGCATCATCCGGCGCTCCTATGCGGCTCCAATGTTTCTCGGGAGTCAGCGACAGTTTGCTGCTCGCAAGCAAGGCGGCGAACCTCAGAAATTGCCGCGGATCGAATCCGAAAGAGGTGGTTGCCGTCGTCGCCAAATCAATGAGGGGCAGGAGACGCAGAATTAAATTTTTTCTTGGTCTTTCATCGCTTGATTGTTGATCGCGTCAGTATGCGTGGAAGCGGCCGGGAAGGGCCGTACCTCCGATCCGTCAGGGTTTCCAGGGGGTTCCGACGCAACAACGCCGATAGGATCGCGACACGCTGCTCATCAGACGTCACTTTCTCGTGACACTTTACGACAATTTTGGACGTGGAATGAATTGTGTCCGCGTCCGGGCAATTGACTTCCGAGCGCCAAGGCCATATACAGCGGGCCGTTCTGCGTCGGAGCTAGATTGTGAAACGTACATACCAACCGAGTAAGATTGTCCGCAAACGCCGTCACGGATTTCGCTCCCGTATGGCAACCGTGAGTGGTCGGCGAATCCTCGCCAATCGGCGTCGGAAAGGGCGTAAGCGCCTGTCCGCTTGAGTCGCCGGTGCCTCCCACCGTTGCACATCTGAAGCGTCGATCGGATTTCCTCAGGATTGCCAAAGACGGCCGAAAGTGGGTCGCGCCGGGTTTGATACTGCAAATGCGGTCCCGGGGCATGAGACAACGAGGGAGAGAGAACTTGCCACCGATCCGCGTGGGGTTTACCGCCAGTCGCCGCGTAGGCAATGCCGTTCGCCGCAACCGGATACGGCGGCGGCTCAAAGCGGCCGTCGGTGAAGTGCTGGCCGTTCACGCCAAACCTGATCGGGACTATGTGGTGATCGGCCGGGCAGCAACCTTTAAGCGTCCCTACAGCGCCTTACTGAAGGACCTGGAAACCGCTCTCAAGCGCGTAAGCGCCTATATGAAAACGGATGAAGCTATCGTGTGCGACACCGCAGTCGGAGAAGCGCGGCAATGAATCCGGTGCGTGGCCTGATCGTCGGCCTTATCCATGGTTATCGGTATCTGGTCTCTCCCGTTTTGCCGAGTTCATGTCGGTATCATCCCACGTGTTCGGGATATGCCTTGGACGCGGTTTCACGCTATGGTGCGCTCAAGGGGGGATGGATCGCGCTGAAGCGGATCTCGCGCTGCCATCCTTGGGGCGGGTCCGGCTATGATCCGGTTCCGGGAAGCGGCGGCGACACGGCGCACTCCCGCCTAGACGACAACTATCATCCGATTTCTTAGAGCTCAAAGCAGCGGTCACCAGGATCCCGTCAAGGTAAGGCACGAATTCAATGGACAATAGAAACTTGATCCTGGCGATCGTCTTGTCGATCGCAATTCTGTTTGGGTTTCAGCACGTTTACGAGATCTTCTATCCGAAGCCTGACACGCCCCCCACTGTGTCCACCGAGCAATCTACCAGCGCAGAAATGCCGAACGCGGTCGGCCAGCCTCCGGCCCAGACGGCGGACGCCCTGCCGCCATCCGTACCTGGCAGCGTTGCCCCGCCGGCCGCCGCCGAGGCTCAGGGCCGGACCGAAGCGCTTGCGGCGGCGCCTAGGGTGAAGATCGATACGCCTAGGCTCCACGGCTCGATTTCGCTGCTCGGGGGGCGTCTGGACGACTTGACCCTGGCCGACTTCCACGAAACGCTGGATCCCAATAGCCCCGAGATCGTGCTGTTTTCGCCGCGTGGAACGCCCGAAGCTTATTTCGCCGAGGTCGGCTGGGTATCGTCCACGCCGACCGCTTCGGTGGCGGTGCCGGTCGCCGAAACGGTTTGGACCGCCGACCGTGATACGCTCACGCCAGACACGCCGGTCACGCTGACCTGGGACAATGGCGCCGGTTTGATCTTCAAGCGTACTATTGCCGTCGATAACGACTATCTCTTCACCATTACTCAGCAAGTGGAGAACACCGGCTCCGAAGCCGTGGATCTGAATGCCTATTCGCTGGTCTCGCGTCATGGTACCCCGGAGATCAGTGGCTTCTATATTCTCCATGAGGGCCCGCTGGGCGTCCTCGACGGCACCCTGAAGGAAGTCGATTACGATGAACTCCAAGAAGTCGGCAGCATTCAGCAAGCGACGACGGGCGGATGGATCGGTATAACCGACAAATACTGGCTGGCGGCCTTAGTTCCCAACCAAGCGAAGCTCGTCAATTCGCGTTTTGTCGGCCAGAGGGTCGGGACCGATTACAAGTATCAGACGGATGTTATTGGCGGTACGGTAACGGTGGCACCCGGCGCAACCGTGGATGTGCAGAATCGGGTGTTCGCGGGTGCCAAGGAACTGCGCCTTCTCCAGCGCTACGAAGATGAATATGGCATCGAAAAATTGACCTTGGCCATCGACTTCGGCTGGTTCTGGTTCCTTACCCGGCCGTTGTCGGAGGTTTTGATCTGGGCCAACGGCTGGATCGGCAACTTCGGCGTCGCTATTCTGCTGCTGACCGTGATGATCAAGATCATGTTTTTCCCGCTCGCCAATAAGTCCTACAAGGCGATGAGCCAGATGCGGAAGTTACAGCCGGAAATGGTCAAGCTCCGCGAACGCTTCAGCGACGATAAAGCGCGTCTCAACCAGGAAATGATGGCGCTCTACAAGCGCGAGAAGGTGAACCCCACATCGGGCTGTCTGCCCATGCTTATTCAAATCCCGGTATTCTTTGCGCTGTACAAGGTGCTGTTCGTCACCATCGAAATGCGTCACGCGCCGTTTTTTGGCTGGATCCAGGACCTCTCCGCCCCGGATCCGACGACGATCTTCAATCTGTTCGGGCTGATTCCGTGGTCGCCTCCGGAATTGCTGATGATCGGCGCTTGGCCGTTGATCATGGGCGTCACCATGTTCCTGCAGCAAAAACTGAATCCGCAGCCGCCCGATCCGTTGCAAGCCAAGATCTTCATGTTCCTGCCGGTGGTGTTCACCATCATGCTGGCGCGATTCCCGGCTGGGCTGGTGATCTATTGGACCTGGAACAACGTCCTCTCCATCATCCAACAGTGGGTAATCATGCGCAAAATGGGCGTGAAACCCTGAGGCTAGCGGTCAGTTTGCGGGAGTGGATACTTGGCCACGGGAGACTCCGACGACGATCGTGCAGCGGCCCGTGAGCAGGGGCGGGCACTGTTCGCCGGCCCTTGCGAGTTCGTTATGGCCGCGGCAAAATTGGAACAGGTGCCGGCCGGCGCTCTTCCGGAGATTGCATTCGCCGGTCGTTCGAACGTCGGCAAATCCAGTCTGATCAACGCCCTGACCGGCCGCAATACCCTGGCCCGGACGTCGAATACTCCGGGGCGGACGCAGTTACTCATCTTTTTCAATCTCGGGGGCCGGCTGACGCTCACCGATCTTCCCGGCTACGGATACGCCGAGGCGCCCAAATCCACGGTCGAAAACTGGACCCGGCTCGTCGACGCCTACTTGCGGGGCCGCGCCCCGCTCCGGCGGGTGTTGTTGCTTGTGGACGCCCGCCGCGGGGTCGGAGCCATCGACCGAGAGGTGATGACCATGTTGGATCGCTCGGCGGTGTCCTATCAGGTGACCCTGACCAAATGCGACAAGTTGAAGCCGACGGCGCTCGCGGCACTCGTCGCCCGGACTGCCGCCGAGCTGGTTGCGCACACCGCCGGCCATCCGGAGGTGCTGACCACAAGTGCGCGAACCCAGGCGGGTCTGGCCGAGCTGCGCGCCGCGCTCGGCGAACTGGCCCTGCCGATTCCCGGGCCCGCTTGATAGGGAGATCCGGACACTTCGTTAGCGAATGCCGCTTGGGCACCACGACTGGCACAAGGACGGGTTACCATGATCAGTATTGAATACATGCGTACGATGGCGGCCTACAACAGGTGGCAGAATGATAGCCTCTACCAGGCGGCAAGCGAACTGAGCGACCCCGCGCGGCGCATGGATCGGGGCGCTTTCTTCGGCTCCATCCACGCAACGCTCAATCACCTGCTTTGGGCCGACATGATGTGGATGAGCCGGTTTGCCGGCTGGTCGAAACCAAGTGCCGCGAGTATCCGGAACTCGGTGAATGAGTGTGAACGATGGGGTGATTTGGTCGCTGCCCGGGTCGACATGGACCAACGAATCATCGCCTGGGCCGCCGGCCTGACGGCGGGAGACACGGAAGGCCGATTGACGTGGTACTCCGGCGCCGTGGACCGCGAGATCACCAAGCCGCGCTGGCTTCTGTACACGCACTTTTTCAATCACCAGACTCACCACCGGGGACAGGTTCACGCACTGCTCACCGCGGAGGGTACGCGTCCTGCCGATACCGACCTGCCGATCATGCCATAGCGGCTCCTGCCGCTCACGCTAAAGCGGCTGAATGGGGAGCATAAAGGCAAGACGTTCGGGCAGAGCAATGATTTTAATTGTGGAATTCTTCCGATCGTTGCATACAGTCGCGCCTCATGACCGAAAAGCTTAACAAGACCCGTGATCAATGGCTGGCCCAGGCGCGAACGCTGTCGGAGGCGCTGCCCTATATGCGCCGGCATGCCGGCTCCACTTTCGTCATCAAGTATGGCGGCCATGCCATGGGCGATTCCAAGCTCGCCGCCTTGTTTGCCCGTGATGTTGTGCTTCTGCGCCAAGTGGGAATCAACCCGGTGGTGGTCCACGGAGGCGGGCCCCAGATCGGCAAGATGCTCGAGAGGTTGAAGATCAAGAGCGAGTTTCTCGACGGGCACCGTGTAACCGACAAGGACACCGTGGATGTGGTCGAGATGGTTTTGGCCGGATCCATCAACAAGCAGATCGTGACCGAGATCAACGCGGCCGGCGGATTTGCTGTCGGGCTATCGGGGAAGGACGGCGATCTGATCCGCGCTCAACGGCTGCGCCGAACCAAGCGCGATCCGGGATCCAATATAGAGCGCATACTCGATCTCGGCTTGGTCGGCGAGCCGAAGGAAATCAACCCCCATATCCTCGACTTCTACGAGCGCTCCGACATTACGCCGGTCATTGCGCCCATCGGCGTCGGTCCCGGCAATGAAACCCTCAACATCAATGCCGATACCGCTGCCGGCGCGATTGCGGCCGCGGCCGGCGCGCGCCGGCTCCTACTGCTGACGGACGTTGAAGGCGTTCTCGACAAGCAAGGCGCGCTCATTCCGGAAATGACGTGCTCGGAGGCGCGGGAATACATTGCCGGCGGTGTAATCCAGGGAGGCATGATCCCGAAGGTGGAAACCTGTTTGGAAGCGGTGGGCAAGGGGGTGGACGGAGCGGTTATCATGGATGGCCGGGTCCCGCATGCGCTTCTGCTGGAACTGTTCACAGAGCACGGTGCCGGAACGCTGGTGGTCGGCGATTAGCCGTTCGCATCAAGCGGTTCGGCGCGTCGTTTTCCGTCTGAAAAGCTCGGCCGGCACGGTCTTTTTGAACACGCGGATGTCCTCCGACGGGCGGCCGAAAAGGTAGCCCTGCACGTAGTGAATTCCACACTCGCGGACAAAATCAAGACCGGCTTCGTCATCAATCATCTCGGCGACGGTCACGACGCCGAGTTCCCGGCAAAGTCCTAGGAAGGCTCTCAGAAACGCCTTGCCTTTATGGGCTTTCTGGGCGCCGCGAACCGCGTCTCCGTCCAGCTTGACGATGTCGACATCGAGGCTCGCCAGATACTCGAAATTGGCGGCGCCGGCGCCGAAATCGTCAAGGCAAACCGGATAGCCTTGCCGCCGCAAGTGCTGAATGAACGAGTCGGCGCCCGACAGATTCTGCATTCGGGCCGACTCGGTGATTTCGAACATCAGCTGTCCTCGTGTCCATGGGTTGTCTTCGAGGATCGAGCTCAAGCGAGCAAGATAAGCTGGTGAATCGACGGAGTGACCCGAGATGTTGACCGCAACGCTGATGGAGGAGTTCAACGGCGTGGTGCGCAGCCATGTGATAACCTTTTGAGCCATCGCCAGGTCGAAATCGATGATTAGTCCACTACGCTCGGCGAAGGTAATTTGCTCGAAAGTCGTGCTGGCGCCGAAGGAATCGGGAAAACGAGTCAAGGCTTCATAGTGATGAATTGCGCCTGTTCGCGCGTCGATAATGGGCTGAAACACAGTCCCGAACCCGCCACTGGCGATAAGTTGCTTGAAGGCGCCAACCGACTCGGTCCCCTGTCTAGCCAGCGACGACATTTGGGCGGGGAGGGATTGGAGCATACCGGTTGCATCGCCGAACGTGCGGAACTGATTGATGGCGAAGGTCAGGCCTTCGGTCAACTGTCCACCCTTCATCGCATTTTCATCGATCTCAACGGTGGCCGCTTCGGGACTTAGACCTAGGGAGGAGGGGTCTGCGTCTCGGGTCAATTCGGCCACCTGATTCTGCAACCGGTCGAAATCGAAGTCCGGACCATGAACCAAACCATAGCGGTCAGAGCCGAGCCGGGCGGCCGTCTTGCCGTCAAGCGAACTGGCCCGCAGGCAATCGCCGACGGCCGCTAGGAGCTGGCGGTCGACCGTGTCTGCCAGACGTTCTTGGAGGTCGGCGTACCCCGGCAAGGCGATAAGGGTCATGCCCCGTTTCTCGCCCTTTTCGACGGCGGCAAGCTGGTTCATCACCATGTCGACCAATGCGTCGCCGTCGCGCAAACCGGTATCCTTGTCGCGCGGAGCCATTACCGCGCCGTTTTCCCCGTGCAAGACGCCCGTGCGCCGCATGGCGAGAAAAAAGTGGCCGTCGAGGTCGTCCAATCTGTAGCCCGCGATCGACATCGGCGGGATTGCCTGAGCCGCGTTTTTCAATCTCATCGACGTGGTTTCGAAACGCCCCCGTTTGCGTGCGATATCCAATAGTTTGGCGACCAGTTGTCGGTCTCCCGGCGCGACAACATCTTCAATTGCGTGACCGATCAATGCGTCCGAGTCGAGCCCGGTCAACGCCTGTACCGCGCCGGCTACATAGATCACCACGCCATGCTCATTCAGTTCAATCAGCAGATCGGCCCAGCAAAAAGCCAGTGCGACGAACCTGTCTCGCTCGCTGCGCATGATGGAAAGCGGATGCCCCAAGTGCGCTCTTCGTGCTGCTGCGGGCCTCATGATTCGAAATGTCGACCTTATTTGGGGTTTTTTAATGCACAGATTAAATACGACAATTCCCTAATAATTCGCTTATATGGGCGCATGCGGTGGTCAAATGCGAT
Organism: uncultured Rhodospirillales bacterium; assembly: GCA_937127205.1. Lineage (GTDB taxonomy): Bacteria > Pseudomonadota > Alphaproteobacteria > Rhodospirillales > Defluviicoccaceae > CAKZLS01. The sequence goes on along the minus strand of CAKZLS010000577.1, from coordinate 2,582 downwards.
TTGATACTGCGTTTTGGGTTGTCACACCCGCCCTGGGATCCCACAAATAAGACATCATGCAGAATCAACCGATCGCACCGGCAAGGCATAAAGCACCCAAAATGGCGTTTAACGATCTGCGCAACGCAGAGGCGTGGGTGTTCGATTTGGACAACACCCTCTACCCTGCCACAATAGATCTGTTCGGCCAGATCGACGTTAAGATGCGCGACTATATCGCCGAGTTTCTCGAGGTCGATAAGGACCAGGCGTATCGCCTGCAAAAGGAGTATTTCCACGACTACGGGACATCGCTTCGCGGTTTGATGCGTCGCCATGGTATGGACCCGGGACCGTTCCTGGATCACGTCCACGACATCGACATCAACGTATTATCCGCTAGCCCGGCGCTCGCGGCGGCGCTGGATCGCCTTCCGGGACGCAAGCTGGTTTTTACCAACGCGTCGGTCGGCCATGCGGAGCGGGTGATGGACAGGCTCGGCATCACCCACCACTTTGACGCGGTGTTCGATATCATTGAGGCTGAGTACGTTCCTAAACCCAATCCCGAAATCTACCCGATCCTCGTTGAGCGCCATGGTTTAAACGCGGCGCGGACCGTAATGGTGGAAGACATGGCCCGCAACCTTGGACCCGCGGCGGCACTCGGTATGACCACCGCTTGGGTTCGGTCGGACTCGGAAAATGGCGCGGCCGGCGTTGATGACGGGTACGTGCACCATGTTGTCGACGATCTCGTGGAGTGGCTCGAACATGTGGTCGGGGGACGGGTTTAGAGACTTTTCTTCCTTGCTGTTGACACTTGCCGCGCCGATGCGCATGGTCCCGCATCCATCAACATCTATCCAGCCCTTTGTGTGAGCCATGACCACCGACATTCAGACGATCATCGACGATGCCTGGGAAAGCCGTGAGAGCATCGGCGCGGAAACCACCGGTCCCGTCCGCGACGCCGTCAACCAAGCGCTTGAAATGCTGGACTCCGGAACGGAACGCGTCGCAGAAAAGCAGGGCGACGCTTGGCATGTGAACCAGTGGCTCAAGAAAGCGGTTCTCCTGTCGTTCCGGCTCAACGATATGCAACCCCTTTCCGGTGGGCCGGGGGGGGCTTATTGGTTCGACAAGGTGGCGCCCAAATTTCGTGGTTGGGACGAGGCGCGGTTCCGCGCCGCCGGGTTCCGCGCCGTGCCCAATTGCACCGTTCGTTACTCGGCCTATATCGCGCCCGGTGTGGTGTTGATGCCGTGTTTCATTAATTTGGGAGCGCACGTGGATTCCGGATCGATGATCGATACCTGGGCGACCGTCGGATCGTGCGCGCAGATCGGCAAGGATTGCCATATCTCCGGTGGCACCGGCATCGGCGGCGTGCTCGAGCCGCTGCAGGCGGGGCCGGTGGTTATCGAGGACAATTGCTTCATCGGCGCGCGCGCCGAGGTGGCCGAAGGTGTTCGCGTAGGCGAGGGATCGGTGCTGTCCATGGGTGTCTTCATCGGCGCCTCTACCCGCATCGTCGATCGTGTATCCGGTGAGGTGCACTATGGGTATGTGCCGCCTTATTCGGTGGTGGTTTCCGGAACCATGCCGGGCAAGCCATTGCCCGACGGAAGTCCCGGACCCGGTTTGTATTGCGCGGTGATCGTCAAGCGCGTGGATGCGAAGACCCGATCCAAGACATCCATCAACGAATTGCTCCGCGATTAACAAGAGCAGGTGCGGTACGGCCGGTTGTTTGCCGTTGGCGATACTTTCCTGTTTATCGCGTGGAACCATATCTCTTCTGTAACGAAGAGAGCCATTCTGGAGTGTCATGGCCGCAACCGTTGACCCGATAGAGCTGAGCCGCGCGCTGATCCGCTGTCCGAGCATCACCCCTGTTGACGCGGGCGCGCTCGATGTTCTCCAAAGCGTTCTCCAGGACATGGGCTTTACCTGCCACCGATTGCCATTCGCGGATGGCGGACCGGAAGTGGACAATCTGTACGCACGCCTCGGCGAAAGGGCGCCCAATTTCTGCTTTGCCGGACACACGGACGTCGTGCCCGTGGGGGACGCGGATGCATGGTCCGTAGATCCGTTCGCGGCGGAGATCCGCGACGGCCGGCTGTATGGCCGCGGCGCGTCGGACATGAAAACAGGAATTGCCGCGTTTGCCGCCGCCGTGTCCGCGTATCTGGATGATCAGAAGCGCGCCTTTGATGGTTCGATCAGTTTCTTGATTACCGGCGACGAAGAGGGACCTGCAATCAATGGTACGGTCAAGGTACTCGACTGGTTGCGCCGCCAGGGCGAGCAGATCGATGCGTGTTTGGTGGGGGAACCGACAAATCCCAAAAGGCTGGGCGAAATGGTCAAGGTGGGGCGCCGCGGCAGCATTAATTGCGTTCTTGACGTTCATGGTGTTCAGGGCCACGCAGCCTATCCTCAGCGGGCGGACAATCCGATACCCCGATTGGTTCGGATGCTGTCCGACCTCCATGAGATCCCGTTGGATGAGGGAACCGAGCACTTCCAACCTTCAACACTGACCATCACCAGCGTCGATGTCGGCAACACTGCGACAAACGTGATCCCCGCGCGCG
>CAKZLS010000576.1 GCA_937127205.1 uncultured Rhodospirillales bacterium | reverse complement strand
GTCAAGGGGTCGAGGTCGGAGGGTCGGATCACGGTGGAGGAGAGTTCAGTGTCATGTCCCAGTATGTGGCTTCGATCTTATGCCCGTCCGGATCGCGAACGAAGCCGCCGTAATAGGCCGCGCCGTAGTCGGGCCGCGGGCCGGGTGCGCCATCGTCGGTTCCACCCGCCGCGAGCGCCGCTGCATGAAAAGCGTCGACGGCTTCCTTGGAAGCCGCGATGAAACCGATATGGGTTCCGTTGCCCACCGCCGCCAATTCGCCGTCGATGGGCACCTGCACCCAGAACTCGGGAAAGCGCTTACCGTAGCAGACCGCGCCGGGATAGTCTTCGATTTTGCGGCACCCGAGGGTCGGCATGACCAGGTCATAGAACGCCACGGCCCGATCGAAATCGTTTGTGCCGATGGAGACGTGCGAGAGTATGCTCGGGATGTCGTCGCTCATGGATCCTCTCCCTTGAGGCTTTTGCCTCGTTGTGCGAGATTATACGGACCCCATACGTTAGATCCAGGGCCTCTGACACGATCGTTGTTCACAAGCCCGGCACAAGCCCGGCACGAGCCCGCTAGACGCCCGCCGTCATTGCGGATATAGCCAGCGTTCGCGATAGTGCACCGAGGCCAAGCACACGACGTCAAGAATACAACGAGGGGTCTCTTCCATGTCAGACATCACCAGGTCGGGCGACCCTGCGCGTCCGGTCGCCTTGGTCACCGGCGGAATACGCGGGATCGGACTGGCGATCGCGGCGAAGTTCAATGCCAGCGGGTACGACCTCGTTCTTACCGGCAAGACACCCGCCGACAGCCTGCCGGAATTGCCGTTCGAGCCTGGTGCCTTCCGCTATTTCGCCGCCGACCTGTCGGACCCCGGCGAGACCGAAACTCTGGCCGAGAGGATCGGCGAATTGCCCCGTATCGACGCGTGCATCAACAACGCGGGCATCAACATTATCAAACCCATGGCGGAGGCATCGGCGGCCGAGTACGACGCCTTGCAGAACGTCAACCTCCGGGCGCCTTATCTCATCACGCAGGCGGCGGCGAAGCCGATGAAAACGGCCGGCCGCGGCAAGATCGTCAATATCGGGTCCATTTGGAGTGTAATCACCAAGAAGGGCCGAACCCTGTATTGCACCGCCAAGACCGGGATCGTAGGACTGACCCGCTCGGCGGCGACGGATCTGGCGGGCGACAATATTCAGGTGAATTGCGTGTCTCCCGGGTTCGTGCTGACCGACCTCACCCGGAACAGCCTGTCGCCTCAGGAAATGGACGACTTGGCGGCCCAGGTTCCGTTGCAGCGCATGGCCGATCCCGCCGAGATCGCGGAGGTGGTGTTCTTTCTGGCGAGCCCCGCCAACAGTTACATGACCGGACAGAATCTCGTTGTGGACGGAGGCTTCACCCATGTCTGAGACGTTCAGCATTCAAAGCTATCGGGGCGAGTACCGCGTCCATTTCACCGGCGACATCGCCCAGGTGCTGGCCACCGAGGTGGCGCCGGCCGATCTGGTGGTGATGGATCGCGTCGTCCACGATCTCTACCCGGCGCTGTCCGACGTGCTGAGCGAGCGCACTGTGATGCTGATGGACGCCACCGAGGAGGCCAAGTCCTTCGACCAGGTGGCGCCGCTTATCCAGACCATGATCGACCGCAACATGGGCAAGGGTTCGCGCCTAATCGCCATCGGCGGAGGCGTGGTGCAGGACCTGGTGTCATTCACCGCGTCGATCTTCAAGCGCGGATCCGATTGGGTTTTCGTGCCGACGACCCTGCTGGCCCAATGCGACAGCTGTATCGGCAGCAAGACGTCCATCAATTTCCGCGAGACCAAAAACCAACTGGGATCGTTCCATGCGGCGCGCGCGATCTATATCGACACGCGTTTTCTGAAGACCCTCCCTGCAATCGAGCTGCGCGCCGGTCTGGGCGAGATGTTCCACTACTATCTGGTGTCCGGCGACGAGGATTACCGCTGGGCAGCGGAGCGGGTGGCGAACGCGCTCGACCATGACGATATTTTGCACGCTTTCATTCACCGCAGCCTGAAAATTAAAAAGGCGATGATCGAGCGCGACGAGTTCGACGCCGGCCCGCGCAACGTGTTCAACTACGGCCATACCTTCGGCCACGCCCTGGAAGTCGCCACCCAATACGCCGTTCCGCACGGCATCGCGGTGGCCATCGGCATGGAACTGGCCAACCGGGTCTCGGTGCGTATGGGCCTGCTGGACGAGGCCGTCCGGCGCGATGTCCACGGCGCGCTTCGCCACATCTGGACGGCCGACGATTGCCCGCCGGTGGAGACCGACGCCTACTGGGGCGCTATTCGTCAGGACAAGAAGAACATCGGCAACCAAATCAACGCCATCCTATCGCGCGGCATCGGCGACATGTTCAAGACGCCGCTCCCCGACGACGAAAAGACAACCGGCTTCATCAACGACTATCTCCGGGGGCAGCGGTGGCTCGAGGTCTGAGACGGAGTCAAACGAGGACTGAGGAGAAGCGGCCATGACCGAGCTTGACCTGGCGGCCATCGCCCAAGTGGGTGCGCGCGTCGCCCGCGAGGCCGGCGCCAATCTGGTGGACAACCGCCGCAAGCTCGAGGCCGCCGTCTCGAACACTGCCTTCGACGTCAAGGTGGAGGGTGATCTGCAGACGGAAATGCGGGTGGCCAAGGCGCTGGTGGCGGAGACCGGGCTCGCGGTCTTCGGCGAAGAGGCCGGATGGCATGGCGCCGACCCGGAGGCACCGCCCGCGCGCCATTGGATCATCGACCCGCTCGATGGCACCATGAATTTCAGCCGACGTGTTCCCTTCTGCGGCGTCTCCATGGCCATCGTCGACGATGGATTGCCCGTCTTCGGCATCGTCTACGATTTCGACCGCGACGAGTTGTTCATGGGTGGAAAGTCGCTCGGTCTCTCGATCAACGGCGTGCCTGCCCAGGCCAGCACCGTTAGCGATCCGCCGGCCGCCATCCTAGTCACCGGCTTTCCTGCCGCTTTCACTCGCGGCGAGGACTCATTTACGGCCTTCGGCCGGTTCATGGCGCCGTGGCGAAAGGTCCGCATGCTGGGCAGCGCCTCGGTGATGCTGGCCTACGCGGCCGTGGGGCGGGTGGACGTCTATATCGAGCACAATGGCCGCTTCTGGGACGTGGCCGGCGGCTTGGCGCTGATGCTGGCCGGCGGTGGCGAGGTGCGGGTGAGCAGCACCGATCTGGATGTGCCCATCACCACCATGGCGGGCCCCGCGGGCTTCCAGTGGCCGGAGGCGGCCTACATGGGCGCCGACCCGGCTTCGTACCGCCGCTTGGTGTGGTGAGCGGCCCGTTGCGCACCCTATTCACACCAGTGTTGGCACGGAGATTGCTTATTCCATAGCGAATGTTGAAGCGAGCCGTGGGCCAACCGCGACCGCGCGGCAAAGGGATCGTCCGGGAGAACCAGTCTGTGGTTTTCGTTTGGGAGATCCGTTATGCGACACGGCCCAGTATTCGCGCGGTTATTCGGCATGCTCGACGGCGGTCGCGGCAGTCGGACGGCTCTTGTCTCTGTCTTTGCCGGCGGCCTTATCCTGATCGGTGTGCTGTTGGCGCACGGAACCGATCTCCGCTCCGGGCGCTGCGTCGAGGGGGTTGTCATGGTGATCGCCCAATCCCAGGCCGACCGCGACGCGGCGTGCGACGGAGCCGAGCGCGCCATCTTAGTTCTCGATGGCCTGGGTCTACCTGTTCTCAGCCCCATCGTCGTCCATGTGGTGGACGAGATCGACGACATTCAGGGCGCCTCGGCGCTGGGAACCTTCGATGCGCGTACCCGTTTGGTGAAGGTTTTGGCACGCTCTGCCTATTCACTGGGCAGCATCGACGAAACGGTGCTGGGTCTTCCCTTCGACGATGAGCTGCACGCGAGCGTGTTTGCCCATGAAGTGACGCACGCCGTTTTCCACCAGCACGAAGCGCGTATTCCGTTGTCGTACACGGCGCACGAGTACGTGGCCTATTCGGTCCAGGTCATGACCTTGCCCGAGGACTATCGCCGGCGCCTTCTCGACCGCTTCGACGTTTCCCCGTTCACGAACGTTAATCAGGTCAACGGTATCATGCTCGCTTTTGATCCCAACAGCTTCGGCGTCAAGGCCTATCTGCACTTCCGCGACTCCGCCGACCAGAACGCCGTGCTCAGGGGCTTGGTGCGCGCGTCGCGCGCGGGTGTGACGGAATGGTATTGAGCGATGACTCCCGGGCGATTTCCCAGAGTGGCCACGCGATGTTAGGATTCCGCCTTCGCTGAACGAGGGCAGCTCATGGGACGGTTCACGAAGTTGGTGGCGATAACGCTGGTAGCTGGATTGGCTGTGTCGGCATGCGCCGGGGCGGACCTGGCGAGGAAC
>CAKZLS010000575.1 GCA_937127205.1 uncultured Rhodospirillales bacterium | reverse complement strand
GCAAGGAAGAAAAACACGATCCCCGTCAGCCCGAGTATATAGCCAAGGCCGCCAAGGATATCATTCCAGCGAACTTTGTTCTCGTAAGCGATTATCCGCTTTTGCAGGGGCCTTATCTCCTTGGCTACGGCCCTCGCAACCATCGCCTCGATATCTCTGCCGGAAACCGAAGACAACGCAGCCTGCGACTGTTGAGAAGCAACTCGCGTTTGTTCGGTAGGGCTCGCCGCTGATGTCGTTGGTGCGCCGGCAAGCGTACTCGGCAACTCATCGGCGGTGACGACGACTTCGGCCACGTGACCGGCCCCCAAATTGACTTTAATCACATGATCGATACGGCGTGTGGCCTCGAAAATAAAATATCCATCCCCATCGGTCAGGGTTTCGAGCAGTTTCTCGCCACCCGAGGAAAAGACCTCGACTTTGGCGTCGGGAACCATGTCGCCGTTGGAGAATCCGACTTCTCCCTCAACAGTCGGGCCTTCGACATAAGCAGCGGCAACCACTTTGTGCGCCCGCGAAGGTGATATGCCCAAGGCAAGCACCAGCAATAACGGGGTTAGGATGCACCAAAAAAGTCTCATTTCAGTCCCTCTAAACGGGAGACCCAAACGGCAAACTCAAGAGATCCGGTTTAACTTTCCGCACAAGGACAATCGCGGCACCGGTAAGGATGCCCTCTACTGCCATGACCGGCAAATGAGCGAAGAATACAAGCTTGGCCGCCGGCAAAAATTCGTCTCCGCTCATCGCCAGTGACACGGAGACAAGAACACAGGTGAAAGCGATCGCGCATGCCCCGGCGGCGAAACCGCCAATCATCGCCGCCATGGGCGTGCCCGACCTGATGACGCCTCCGAACAGGTAAAAGCATGCGATGGCCGGTAACGCGATATTGACCGCGTTGATACCAAGAACAGTGATCCCGCCAAATCCAAAAAATACCGCCTGAAGGAGAAGTGCTATGATTAATGCCGGGAAGGCGCTCCATCCCAGAACGACGCCAACCAAGCCGTTGAGAATCAAATGAACGCTGGACGGGCCCACTGGAACGTGCACCAGGGAAGCCACAAAAAACATCGCGCTCAGCACGCCCACCTGCGGCAACCGATCAGCATCGAGCTTACGAAGCCCGACGGCAACCCCGGCGACCGTTAGAACGCCACCAGCAATCAGTACAGATGTCGAAAGAGCGCCGTCCACGACATGCATTGCAGTTACCTCCCGCAGGTCACTTCAGATCGACGGCGTGAACCCAGATGACCGCATCCTGAGAGAGTGCCTTGCCCTCGTGCTCCTTATCAGGACCGACGTCCAAGGCCGCAAAGCCCCAAAAGCCGGACTTGGGAAGACCGAATGTGAAAGTTCCGTTGGCATCCGTCGTCGTGACAAGCGCGGACTCCGGCGCGCGCACCATCGATTGGGCGGGGAATCTGTTGTTCTCCATATCCGGTGGAGCAGCGACATACTCAATCTCCAGTTCCGCGCCGGGAACCGGCTTTCCATCGCTCAACAACACACCAGAGAATGTGCTTCCCGTATAGACGTTGTAGGGTTTGTTCAGGGGAACGATTTCGGTCGGAAGGCCTACCGGCT
>CAKZLS010000574.1 GCA_937127205.1 uncultured Rhodospirillales bacterium | reverse complement strand
GAAGTACGCGAACACCGTCGCCCCGCTCTCCCGCCCCGCCGCCTTGCCGAGAAGCTCGGTCAGGCCGTGGCCGTAAAAGATGTTGTCACCGAGTACCAGCGCGCAGCGATCCCGGCCAATGAAGTCCCGGCCAATCACGAAAGCCTGGGCCAGCCCCTCGGGTTTTGGTTGCGCAGCGTAGGAGAGGTTCAATCCCCACTGCCCGCCGTCGCCGAGCAGCGTCCGGAACAGGTCCTGCTCATGCGGCGTGGTGATGATCAGGATGTCGCGAATGCCGGACAGCATCAGCGCGGTAAGCGGATAGTAGACCATCGGCTTGTCGTAAATGGGCATCAGCTGTTTGCTGACCGCTTTGGTAATGGGATAGAGGCGTGTCCCCGATCCGCCAGCGAGAATGATCCCTTTCATGCCTGCACCCCAGCCGTGTTCTGATCCAATAATTCCGCCATGACGTCTTCGAGAGCCATCCGCCAGGGTCGTCTCGGCGGATCGAAAACTCTGGTAATCTTCTCGCACGCTAGCACCGAATTTGCAGGCCGCGCGGCCGGCGTCGGATAATCCACCGTCCGGATGGGTTCCACGCTTGGACGCCATCCCCAGCGGGCTTCGGCACTCGCGAAGATGGCGTCGGCGAAACCGCACCAACTCGTATGCCCTTGCGCCGTATAATGGTATGTGCCGAATTTCCCGGTGTCGCCCGCCAGAAGCCTCTCCGCGACCACCAGTATCGCCGCCGCCACATCCCCGGCGGCAGTGGGCGCGCCCACCTGATCGTCTACCACCCGCAGGCTCTCATGTTCCTGACCCAGCCGCAGCATGGTCCGCACGAAGTTGTGGCCGTGGGCGGCGTAAAGCCAGCTCGTACGAAGGATCACGTGCGCTTCATGAGCGTCACGCACCGCGCGCTCGCCCGCTTCCTTCGACGCTCCGTAAACGCTGAGAGGGTCGACGGCATCGTCCTCTTCCCAAGGGTCCGGCTTGCTGCCATTGAAGACATATTCGGTGGAAATATGAATCAGCGGAATGGTGTTGGCGGCGCAGGCCGCCGCCAAGTTGCCCGGCCCCCGCGCATTCACCGCGTATGCCAGCTCGCGGTCGCTTTCCGCCTGGTCCACCGCCGTGTAAGCGGCCGCATTCACCACCAGATCGAAATCGGGTACAACCGCCGCCACCGCTGCGGCATCGGTGATATCCAATTGTTCCATGGTGAACCCCTGGAGATCCATGACCTCCGGCCGCGAACGGCGGAGAAGCTCGTTCCCGACCTGGCCGGGAACGCCGGTGACCAGAATGCGGGACATGGACTATCCGTTGCCGACGGCCTTGAGCGCCATTCCCAGGCGCTCGCCGGTGTAGGTTTTGGCTAGGATCGGTTGCCACCAGTCGCTGTTTTGCAAATACCAAGCGACGGTCTTTCGCAGTCCCGTTTCGAAGGTTTCGCGCGGTTTCCAGCCAAGTTCGCGCTCGATCTTGCCGCAATCCAATGCGTAGCGTAGGTCGTGTCCCGGGCGATCCGCCACATAGCTAATCAAGCTGTCGTGGGAACCTTGGGGCGCGTTTGGGCACATTTCGTCCAATAGCGCGCACAGCCGTTGGACAACATCCACGTTGGTATGCTCGGACCGGCCGCCAATATTATAGGTTTCGCCGGCAACGCCAGCCTCCAGGATCAGGCATAAGGCGCGCGCGTGGTCTTCGACGAACAGCCAATCGCGGACGTTTTCGCCTCGGCCATAAATGGGCAACGGTTCTCCGTGTAGCCCCTTGATCACCATCAGCGGGATCAGTTTCTCCGGAAACTGATAGGGACCATAGTTATTGGTGCAATTGGTAACAATGGCGGGGAAGTCGTAGGTGGTGTGCCAGGCCCGGACCAAGTGGTCGGACGACGCCTTGCTGGCCGCATAGGGCGAGTTCGGCCGGTACGGCGATTCCTCAGTGAACTCTCCGTCCGGCCCCAGCGAACCGAACACCTCGTCGGTGGAAATGTGTTGAAAGCGGAAACCGTCGTGTTTCGCCCCCTTGAGGCCGCGCCAGTACCGCAACCCCGTGTCGAGCAAAGTATAGGTTCCCACCACGTTGGATTGTACGAATGCCGCGGGCCCCTCGATCGAACGATCGACGTGCGTTTCCGCCGCCAGATGCAGGACGGCGTCGGGCTGTTGAGTATCGAACACGCCGGAAATGGCGGTTTCATCGCAGATGTCCACTTGCTCGAACACACAGCGCGGGTTTGCGGCAACCGCGGTCACAAAGCGAGAGTCCGACGCATAGGTTAGTTTGTCGACGATGACAACTTCGTGGTCGGTTTCATTGAGAAGGTGCCTGACGACGGCCGATCCGATAAAGCCGGCCCCGCCGGTAACGATGATTTTCATCTAATGGCCACCTGTTGTTCAGCCTTGGAAATAAAAATACTGTTGTAAATCCGCCAACGCCGGCTGTTGACTATCCTTTTCCGACAGCATGACTTCGGAACCCACATCGGGCCATGGGACCCCGACATGGTGGTCGTTCCATGCGATGCCGGCCTCATGGTCGGGTGCGTATTCGCAATCCACCGCGTAAACCACCAGTGTTTCCGGCTCCAGGGTGAGAAAGCCGTGAGCAAAACCATGCGGCACATAGAGCTGTCGCCGGTTTTCCGCGCTCAATGTGGTTGACGCCCATTGACCATAAGTTGGCGAGCCGACGCGAATATCCACCGCCACGTCACAAACGGCGCCACTGAGGACCCGAACCAGCTTGGCCTGAGAATACGGAGGAATTTGGAAATGCAGCCCGCGCATCGTGCCGGGATGGACGGAATAAGACTGGCTCATCTGACGGATCGTCATCTCGACCCCGGCTTCGCAGAAAGCCGATTGCTTGAATACCTCGGAAAAGTACCCACGGGAGTCCTCGAACACTCGGGGCTCCAGAACCTTCACGTCGGGAATGGTTCCCGGGGAACATGGCTGGACAGAGAGCCCAGACATCACCGAAACCTCGAACAGAAGAGGCCAGTTTCATGAATGGAACAACCGGATTCACCGCCCATGGCTCAAGCGGCCTTAACCCGGGGGCGTTTGCCGATCGCCAGGGTTTTGACCAGCTGAATGTGCTTGGGCAGGCATCGAGTTTTGAGGTCGTAGCGGCTGACCACGGTTTTCCTCGCCTGATCGCGAATTTTCTGCATTTTGTCGGGATGTTCGAGGACCCGCTCGACGGCGTCGACGATCTCGTCCGGTTTGAAAAAATCGACCAGCAGGCCATTGTGCCCGTGCGAGATGACTTCCTGAACGGGCGGCGTCCGCGAACCCACCACCAAGCAGCCGGCGCTCATGGCTTCCAGCATGGACCAGGATAACACGAACGGATACGTCAGGTAGACGTGCACCGAAGACACCTGCAAAAGTTTCACGAATTGGTCATACGGGATGCGGCCAAGAAAGCGCACGCGCGACATGTCCAGTTGGTCGCGCACCTCGTCCAGGTAGAACTCCTTGTGCGATTTGCCATCGGCCGGCGCCCGACCATAGCTCACCTCGTCACCGCCCACAATTAGCACTTGGGCATTGGGACGGCGGCGCAGAATTTCAGGCAGCGCCCGCATAAAGATATGATAGCCTCGGTAAGGTTCCAGGTTGCGATTGACGAAGGTGATGACCTCGTCCGATTTCGACAACGACGCGCCACTTTGGAACGTCAAGGTCGCGTCGGGGTCCGGGCGGACCAAGTCGGTGTCGATGCCGTCATGGATCGTACTCATTTTCGACTGGTACTCGTCTGGAATGCTAGACAATTGCCACCGGGTGGGAACCAGGCCCCAGGTCGCGGCCTCGAGACTGAGAAGCATGGTGGCCGTACGCGCGCGGATCTTGAAAATGTCGTCGAACTCCTGCGGAAACTCGGGGTCGAAACCGGAGTCGAAACCATGGGCACGATGAAAAAATTCTATGAAATACAGACGCTTGCTCTTCGGCCATAAGTCGCCGAGAAACAACCCCTCGCCCCAGCCCGGATGGCAGCAAATGATGTCGGGAACGAACCCCTTGCGCAGTAGATCCAACCCTACCCGCGTTACCGCCTGTCCGCGGCGGACCGCGCTTTCCATGCCCCGCACATAGTGGTGCGTATCGGGGTTCGCGCCTCGGGGCTTTTCGTACCCGATTTCCTTGACTTTCGGATGCCGCAGCCGGCCAATATTACCCTTCTCGCCGATGGCGACGACTTCGTTTTGGTCGTCATCCGCCAACGCTGCCGCCAAATGTTTGTACTGACCAGGAAAGTTCTGGTGGACAAAAAGAATCTTCAATGATGCTTCCCCCAAGCCTTAAATAGATCAGTGCAATAAACCCCATTACACCACTTTCACGAGCATATCACAACCCCGCATGCTAATAAACGAGTATTCATACTCTTACCAGCACATACATCCTCGGCGTATCGCAGCTCAGTCAGACGGTGACGCGGTCTCGTCTGCCCGTCTTTGCATGGCCTGTACATCCTGAACGGTGGCGTCCACCACGTCGAGCAGATAGCCGGCTGGCCCCAAGGACGCGACCATTTCCCGGATCAACCGAAGGCGCGCCTCGATGTCGTCAAGGCTCTGTGCCGGCGTAGAGATAAAACGGTTCTGCAGGTCGCTGACCCGGCATTCGAGATTGCTCAACGCGCCCGATCCGGGGTGGTCGAGCGCGGCCAACGCCTTATCGAGATCGCGTTTGGTGGCTGCAAGCGTGCGCTTTGGAACCGTTTCAGCCATAGGGCATTTTCCTCTTGTCTAGACGGTACATACCACAAGTTTCGCCAGCATTTCCAATCCGCGATTGAATAATCTCGCCTCAGAGCCCGTTCGGAAACGTATGGTGTGTTTTCAAAGCCTTGTG
>CAKZLS010000573.1 GCA_937127205.1 uncultured Rhodospirillales bacterium | reverse complement strand
ACTCCTTCGCGGTCCCCGGCCGGCGCCCGGCATCGCCGGACTTGCGGCTGCGATCGAGGCCAAGGGCGGAGATACCGACGTAGAAGACGTTCTCGCCAGATTGGCGGGCGCTGTGGATCCCTTCATCGCCGTGCTCAACGCCGGCAAGGCGGGTATCCGGGATCTCCTCCGCGCGCATGTGGAATTGGCCGAACGCCTCGCCGCCAGCAACGCCGAAACCGGGTCTGAACGCCTGTGGGCGGGCGAAGCCGGCGACTCCGCCGCCGGTTTCATCGCGCAGCTGAACGAAGCGGCGGAAGGTTTTGATCTCTTAAAAACAAACACTTATCCGGGCTTGCTCGATGTGCTTCTCACCGGGCACGTGGTTCGGCCCCGGTACGGACGTCACCCTCGATTGGCCATCCTTGGTCCGTTGGAAGCGCGTTTGCAGCAAACCGACGTCATGATCCTCGGGTCCTTGAACGAGGACACGTGGCCGCCCAAGGCGCACGCCAGCCCGTGGATGAGCCGGCCGATGATGCGCGAGTTCGGCTTGCCCTTGCCGGAACGGCGGATCGGCCTTTCCGCCCACGATTTTGCCCAGGCGTTTTCGGCTCCGGAGGTCTGGCTGACCCGGTCGAGCCGCATGGCCGGCAGTCCCACGGTTCCCTGCCGCTGGCTGCTGCGCCTGGAAAACGTCATGCAGATGGTTGGTGGCTCAGAGATGCTCGGAGACGCCGCTCGGTGGCTGCAATGGCAGGGCTCCCTCGACGCTCCGGACCGCATGGTCGCCATCGATCCGCCGGAGCCGAAACCGCCGGTGAGCGCGCGACCGCGAAAGCTGTCGGTAACCCAGGTGGAAACCTGGATGCGCGATCCGTACGCCATCTACGCCCGGCACATTTTGAACCTGCGGGCGCTCGACCCCATCGACGCCGACCCCACCACCGCCGACTACGGCGCGAGTATCCACAAAGCCCTTGATGGTTTCGTGAAGGTTCACCCGGGACCGCTGCCCTCCGATGCTCTGGAGTCTCTGCTCGAGACCGGCCGCGAGACCTTTGGCGCATTGCTGGATCAACCGGCGATCCAGGCGTTCTGGTGGCCCCGGTTCGAACGGGTCGCCCAGTGGTTCGTGGAGGCAGAACGCGATCTTCGGCCGAAGATCGAGGCCAGCGCCACCGAGGTCAGGGGCACGATGACCCTCGATGCCCCCGAAAGCACGTTCGATATCACCGCCGTTGCCGACCGGATCGATATCCTGGCCAACGGGTCTCTGGCCATCATCGACTATAAGACCGGCGCGCCGCCCACCGAGAAGGAGGTCAAGGCCGGCTTCGCGCCTCAGCTTCCATTGGAAGCGGCCATCGCGCAGTCCGGCGGGTTTGCGGGCGTTCCCGCTAAGACCGTCTCCAACCTCGCCTATTGGCGTCTGCACGGCGGCGAGCCGGCGGGGCAGAAAATGGCGCTGAAGGCCGAACCGGACACCCTGGCGGCAGACGCCATAGACGGTCTGCGCACCCTGGTGGCCAGATTTGACCTTGAAGACACGCCCTATCGATCACGGCCTTCACCCACCGCTGCCCCGAAGTTCAGTGATTACGAGCATCTGGCCCGCGTCAAGGAATGGTCGGCGGGTGGAGACGACGAAGAATGACCGCCCCGACGGCCCTGTCCCTGGATCCAAATGTGGCGCAACGCGGCGCCACCGACCCGAGCGCGTCGGTTTGGGTCATGGCGTCCGCCGGGACCGGCAAGACCAAGGTTCTGACCGACCGCGTCCTCAGGCTGATGCTGACGGGCACGCGCCCCGAACGCATCCTGTGCCTGACCTACACCAAGGCGGCCACGGCGGAGATGAACACCCGCATCGCCAAGCAATTGGGCGAATGGTCGGCGCTTCCCGATGACAAGCTAGACAAGGAACTGATCGGGCTCCTTGGCCGCCAAGCCGAGGACGCCGAACGAATCCGCGCCCGCCAGCTGTTCGCGCGGGTTTTGGATACGCCCGGCGGGATGAACATCCAGACCATTCACGCATTCTGCCAGTCCCTGCTCGGCCGATTTCCACTGGAATCCGGCGTGGCGCCGCACTTTTCGGTCATGGACGAAGCAGACTCTCGGGAACTGCTGCGCCATGCCCGGGAAGATATCCTGATCCGCGCCCGCACGGACTCGGGCGCCCTAGCCGATGCGCTGTCGGAGGTTACCCGTCATCTTCACGAGACCGGTTTCGCCGACCTCATGGCGTCGCTCGCCGCCGAGCGGAGCCGCCTTCAACGGTTGATCGACACTTACGGCTCCATGGACGGCGTAATTACCGCCGTCCGGGACCTTCTCGGCGTTGGCGCCGACGAAACGCCCGAGAGGGTGATCGCCTCCGCCTGCGCCGACGAAACATTCGACGCACCGGGACTGCGGCATGCGGCTTCAGCGTTGATCGAGGGTTCGGACAAGGACGGCGAGAAAGGCGCCAAGATCGCGGATTGGCTGGCCGCCCCGCCCATCCTCCGCCAAACCACTTTTGACGCCTATCAGAGCGCTTTTCTCACCTCCGCGACACCGCCGACGGTACTCAAGACCCTGATCACCAAGAAAGCCGGCGCAGCCATCCCTGGCACCTCGGAGGCGCTGCAAGAGGAAGCCGATCGGGTTCTGGACGTGGTCATGAGGCGGAGAGCGGCGGCGACCGCTCGGGCCACGGCCGCCCTCCTGATCCTGGGCAACGCCCTTCTCGGCGCCTACGGGCGTCTGAAGGCCGCCAGAGCGCTGCTCGACTACAACGACCTGATCCTATTGGTGGCCCGCCTGCTGGAGCGCGAAGGAAACACGTCGTGGGTGCTGTTCAAGCTCGACGGCGGCATCGATCATGTACTCATCGACGAAGCGCAGGACACCAGCCCGGAACAATGGCGCATCGTTCGCGCGCTTACTTCTGAGTTTTTCGCCGGTACCGGCGCGCGCGACGACATTCGAACGGTGTTCGCCGTCGGTGACGTGAAGCAATCCATCTACAGCTTCCAGGGCGCCGCCCCCGAACAATTCGTCGCCAATCAGGACGGTTTCGGCCGGCAGGTCAGGCAGGCGGAGCAGAACTGGCGTCCCATCGACCTGACCGTCTCGTTCCGGTCCACCCGCGCCGTGTTGCAGGCCGTGGACGCAGTGTTCTCTCGCTCGGACGCGGCGGACGGCGTGGCGCTGGACGGCCAGCCCATCCAGCACCAGGCTTGGCGCATGCAACAGGGCGGCTTGGTGGAGCTATGGCCACCAGTAAAACCCCTCGAAACCGATGCTCCGGCGCCATGGAAGCCCCCTGTGGAACGGATGCGGGGCGACTCGCCTCAAGCCCGTCTCGCCCAACTGATCGCGCGGCGGATCCGCGAAATGATCGACGGATCGGAAATCCTCGAATCCAAAGGACGCCCCATCGCCGCTGGAGACGTCATGGTGCTGGTCCGCCGGCGGACCGCCTTCGTCGAGGAACTGGTGCGGGCGCTAAAGCTTCTAAAGGTGCCGGTGACCGGTGTGGACCGCATGGTACTCACCGATCAGATGGCGGTGATGGACCTGATCGCCGTCGGGCGCTTCGTCCTGCTGCCTACGGACGACCTGATCCTGGCTACGGTCCTCAAATGCCCGTTGATCGGCGTCGACGAGGAACGGTTGTTCCAGCTGGCCCACAATAGGCCCGGCAGCCTGTGGGACTCGCTCCGCGCCCACGCTGCGGACGCGCCGGATGTCGGCGAGGCTTACCGGCGGCTTTCGGAGTATCTGGCGCTTGCCGACACCATGCCGCCCTTCGAATTCTACGCCAAGCTGCTCGGCCCGCTTGGCGGCCGGAAAAATCTGTTTTCGCGGTTGGGGCGCGAGGCCGAGGATCCCATTGCGGAATTTCTCGACCTGGCCCTGGATTTCGAACGCACCCACGCGGCGTCCCTGGAAGGATTTCTGCACTGGCTCGAATCAGGAAATGTGGAGATTAAGCGCGACCTGGAACAGGAGGAACTGAAAGCCGTCCGGGTGATGACCGTGCACGGAGCCAAGGGATTGCAGGCGCCCATCGTGTTTCTGCCGGACACCATGGGCGCGCCTACCAAGGGCGCGAAGTTTCTATGGGCGGGACAAACCGCCGATACGGACGGTCTGCTGTTGTGGCCGCCATCACGCGCATTCCACGAAACCGTGGCTGACCGTGAACGCGAACGCGTGAAAATGAAGGACCGACAGGAATACCGCCGTCTGCTCTACGTCGCCATGACCCGCGCCGAAGACCGGCTGATCGTTTGTGGCTGGAAGGGAAAGAACCGGGAGCCCGAGGACTGCTGGTACAACCTCATTGCGAAAGCTTTGGCTGCAATCTCCGATGACAACTTGGAGGAGATCGACGATCGATTTCTTTCCGCCGCCTCCGAAATCGACGACGCCCGGGTTCTCCGCCTGACATGCCCGCAAGAAATCACTGGCGAGAAACATCAACCCGCGCCGGCGGTCGAGATACCCGCTTTGCCATCGTGGGCACGGTCACCACCGTCCGACGAACCCGACCCACCGCGGCCGCTCGCACCGTCGAGACCCGACGAGGACGAGCCGGCGGCACGCTCGCCGGTAGGACCTGACGACGGAAGCCGGTTCAAACGCGGCCGATTGATCCACCGCCTCCTCCAGAGCCTGCCCGAGGCGGCGCCGGAACGCCGGGCAGCCACCGCGCGTTCCTGGCTGGCGCGGCCTGCGCACGGACTGCCACCCGAGAAACAGGACGAAATGGTGGCGGAGGTGCTCGGCGTGCTGGATCATCCGGACTATGCGCACCTGTTCGGGCCCGGAAGCCGCGCCGAAGTCCCGCTGACAGGCCTGGTGCAAGGCCGGGTGATCTCCGGGCAGGTGGATCGCTTGTTGGTCTCGGCCGACTCCATCACGATCCTGGACTACAAAACCAACCGTCCGGTGCCGCCCGACCCGTCTGCCGTGCCTACTATTTACCTCAAACAGATGGCTGCATACCGCTCGGTATTGAGGTTGATTTATCCTGATATGCCGGTGCGTTGCGTGCTTTTATGGACCGATGGGCCGCGTCTGATGACACTCGACGACACCGTGCTTGATGGGTACATGCCTTGACCAAGCCACAAGGCGCCCATAGATTTAGCCAACGATAAGAAGATATCAACAGAAGACGTTTCCGTTAAATTACTGACAGGAATAGCAAAATGGCAAAACCAGTCACCGACGAGTCGTTTAGTTCCGATGTTCTGAAGGCTGAAAAGCCGGTACTCGTCGACTTTTGGGCGGAATGGTGCGGCCCCTGCAAACAGATCGCACCGGCGCTCGAAGCCCTCTCCGACGAGCTCGGCGAAAAGATGACTGTTGCGAAGCTGAACATTGATGAGAACCCAATGACACCCTCGAAGTACGGCGTGAGGGGCATTCCGACACTTATGCTGTTCAAGGATGGCCAAGTCGCGGCCACCAGGATTGGCGCCCTGCCGAAGGGCAAACTGTTCGAATGGGTTGATTCTGTCCTGTAGCGGCCTCGCTCGCCCACCAATCTCGGGTCAACCACGAAGCCATATGGGTCTGGCCCGGGTCCTTTTTTCCAAATTATAATCTATTGCATATTGTTGGTGGCGGCCGTGAGGGCCGTCATCAACAGCACTCGGGTGGACGCGCCGACACCATGAGCGTCACCGATTTTGCCTGGACGTCATCC
>CAKZLS010000572.1 GCA_937127205.1 uncultured Rhodospirillales bacterium | reverse complement strand
CTCTTCCACAACCACCTTGACCGGATTGACCTCGAAGTCCTTGAACGCGTCACGACCTACGTCCTGGTAAGTCTTGGGTGGCAGCAGGTCCCGGCCGGGAAGCGCCTCCCTGTTCCTGGGTGACACCGCAAGCATTGAGGGCGACGAGGAATACGGCGAGAGCATTTGGTTTTCCCCGACGACCGCGGGAGCACCGGCTGAGTCACGCGCCGCTCTCTTTTCAACGGCCTTGCTTTCGGCGAATTTGCTGTCCGCTGCCTCATCGGCCGGATGTTCCTGGCGATCCAACTGTTGATCCGCGAATCGCCGGGAATTCGGGTCCTGGTAAAGTGTCCAACCAACGACAAGCATGGCCGTCATCGTCGTTGCCATGCCGCCAAATACAAGTGTTCTGTTCATCGATCGTCTCCGTTTCATGCGTGCGTACATGTCTCTGAGACGGTTGAACCCAGCGTAACCTTGGGCGCTTTTTTTGCTTTCCTCCCCGAATGCGGCGACGGCGAGGTTGATCGCCCGCTTCTTCGCCGCCTCGTCCGGTGGCGGCGGTTCTGTATTCGCCAATACTCTTCTCAACGTTTCGTCATCCACGGCCTTGTTCCTTGTCTCGATCCGTTGAGTTCCGGTGCTTGAGGGCATCGCGGAGGCGCTGTCGCGCCGAGTGAATACGCCAGGAAATGGTGGACTCGGCACAACGGAGAATGTCGGCGGCCTCGCGATGCGACACGCCTTCCGCGAAAACCAACAGCACCGCCTGTTTCTCCTTCTCCGGTAGCGCGTCGATTTCCGTCAACATGTGCCGGGCATGGAGACGGTTTTCGGCGTCCGGGTGCTCGATAGCGTTCCTCAACGGCTCGGGCGGCTCTTCGATCCCGCTCGACCTCGCGTGTTTGCGTTGCCAATCCGTCGCGGCATTCACTACCAATCGGTAGAGCCACGTGGTGAACCGCGACTCGCCGCGAAAGCTGGAGATTCCGCGGCCCAGGCGGATGCAGGCGTCCTGAGTGATGTCTTCCGCGTCGTCACGATTCCGGCACCATCGGAAGGCGATGTTGAATATGGTCGTGTAGTGGCGTTCGACCAGCGCTTCGAAAGCGCGGCTGTCGCCACGGTGGATCAGCGAGATCAAAGTATCGTCGTCTAAAGCAAGCATGTGGTAGCCGGTTCCCGGTGATCCGGAATTCAGATCACTAGGCATAAGACGGTGCCCGCCCATGGATCCTTGGAAACCTTTTCTCTGCTTGCCGGTCCATAAGCCGAACCCTGCTTAAAACTTGCGGAACCACGACCCGCCAGCAGTAGAGCATTAGTTCGAGTGCGCAGTATATGCGCTGGGTTAGAGGCGGGACGATAGGGAAATTTATCAATGAGACCGTTGATGCGTCTTGTCTCTAACTTCAGCGGTAATTCTGGTGCCTCATTTTGAAAACCGTATCGTTCCAAATTTTTTCGAAATCCTCGGGCGTGATACCGACGACGATTTCATTGTTATAGGGGTGCCGCTGACTCTCAAATCGGGTGAGCAAATTTTGCTCCATTGCGTAGGCCTGTCGGGCACTATCCCAACGGTGATGGAAATGTGGTTCGTACTCCAGCCCGCCAAGATCCGGCATCGCCGAGTGATTGAATTGATGGGCACGCAGGCCAAAGTCAAATGCCCAACCGATTTTGAACGCCGCGGGTCGAGCACCGATAATCCGCATTGAGTATGTGTGTGCCTCTGCCCGGCGCAAATGCATAACGCCTCGCCGCGTTGTTGTAGGCACTGGTGCTGCCCTTTTCGCGGCGCCATACTTCCTCTGCATCCTCTCCCGCGCGGCGGCGGTCGGCTGAAGGAGTTCTTCTTCGGTCCACCTTAGCCCCCGCACTTGCGCGGTCTCCATATCGTCCAGGCGCACGATGCCCTGCGCGGAGTCCATTCCAAACTTGCGGTCGGAAATCATGTAGAGAAGGGGTCGATCGGGCAGGGACCAGGCGCGCAAATTCATCAGGCCGAAAGGCCATTTGTATTCGCCGTCCACAAAGTGTTCGGAAGGGCGCTCGATGGCAAAGTCCAGTGACATCACGGGCTCGGTTGTCGGTTCCGTGATACCCAGCAGCCGGCCCTTCATGTCATCGCGCGTTTGATCACCCATCGTGCCTACCAGCACGACATGATCGCCCGGTTGCAGCTTCTCCAGCGCATTGTTTCGCCATCCCTGACTACTGACCTGCAGCGGCC
>CAKZLS010000571.1 GCA_937127205.1 uncultured Rhodospirillales bacterium | reverse complement strand
GATGGCGTCGGCCATGGCGACCACCCGCTTGGCGCTTTCCACGTGCAGGTTTTCGATCAGCTTGCCATCGACCACGGCCACGCCTTCGCCCCGGTCGGCTGCGGCGGCATGGGCGGCGATGATCTTGCGCGACCAGTCCACGAAATCCGGCCTCGGGGTGAACACCTCGTTGCAGGGCGCCACCTGCTTGGGATGAATGAGCGTCTTGCCGTCGAAGCCGAGGTCTCCGCCCTGCTCGCAGGCGAACCTGAACCCGTCGGCATCGTCCAGGTCCAGATAGACGCCGTCGAGAATGACCAGGCCGGAAGCCCGGGCCGCCAGCATGCAAATCCCCAGCGACGTGATCATCGGCAGGCGCTCGCGGGTGTGGGTGCAGTCCAGCTCCTTGGCCAGATCCGAGGTTCCCATGACCAGACAGGCCATGCGGTGCGACGCTCCGGAGATGCGCTCGGCCGAAAGCACGCTCCTCGGTGTTTCCATCATCGCCCAAATGGCCATGTCGTCGGGGGCGCCATTGGCGATCATGATCGCCTCCATATGACGGATGGCGTCGGCGCTCTCCACTTTCGGAAGAACGATGGCGTCGGCGCCGGACCGCGACGCTGCGGCGATGTCCTCGTATCCCCACGGCGTCGCCAGGCCATTGACGCGGATGGCGATCTCGCGCATGCCGTAGCCGCCGTCCTTGACGGCATTGCAAACCTGCAGGCGCGCTTGGTCTTTGGCGTCGGGGGAAACGGCGTCCTCGAGGTCGAGGATAAGGCTGTCGGCCATGATGGTTTTAGCTTTTTCCAGCGCCCGGGCGTTCGATCCCGGCATATAGAGTACGCTCCGGCGCGGTCTTGCGGTGGCGGCCATGGTGTTTTCTCCTCCTCGCGGGCTATCGCGAGCGTTTCAACGAAATCGCTTGCGGAATTGCTTTTCGCATATGCGAAAACGTACTATTGGATGGCCCCTCATGGCAAGTTACGCAGACATTTTTTCTTCCGGTGGTGGGCCGCAACGACTTTGACCATCCTCTCATTCCAATCTTCCGTGGCTTACGGCCATGTGGGCAACGCGGCTGCGGTGTTCTGTCTCCGCCGCGCCGGTTTCGAGGTCTGGCCGGTGGACACGGTGATGTTCAGCAATCATCCCGGCTACCCAAGTTTCCGCGGGCGGCCGAGGGATACAGCGGATATTGTCGAGGTCGTCGAGGGCCTCGACGAACTGGGTGTCTTGAAAACGTGCCGGGCGGTGATTTCCGGCTACCTGGGGTCGAAGGAAACCGGCGAGGCCGTGCTGCGGGCAGCGGAGCGGGTGAAAGAACTAAACCCGGATGCCCTATTCTGTTGCGATCCGGTGATGGGCGACAGTGACTCGGGGCTCTACGTTTCCGCCGGTCTTTCCGGGTTTTTTAGAACCAGAGCGGTTTCCGCCGCTGATATCCTCATGCCCAATCATTTCGAGCTCGAGGTGCTGGTTGAGCACTCGGTCGAAACCGCCACCGAGGTGCTCTCGGCCACCGATCTGCTGCTGTCGCGCGGCGCCCGCCTGGTGGTGGTCACGTCGCTGCACACGCCCAATATGACCCCCGACACCATCGCCAACCTCGTTGCCACCAAAGAGGGTGCCTGGATGGTGAGCACGCCCAGGCTTCCGCTGGCCGCGAAGGGGGCGGGCGACGCCTTAGCCGCGCTTTTCCTAGGCTATTACCTGCAAGAGGGAAATGCCGGGGGCGCCTTGTCACGGGCGGTCTCCTCGGTTTTCGCGGTGATCAAGGCGTCCCACCATGCCTCCGAATTGCGCCTGATCGAGGCGCAGGATGCCATTGCCGAACCGCCCCGGCGGTTTCTGGCGCGTAAGGTGCGTTAGCGCAATCCGAAAATTAGAGTGGATAAAACTACCTAAACGAGCTATAATTTGTTTTTATGCTCGTTAAAAGTGTAATTTGCTCGCTCGAGGATCCAACAGCCGGTAGCGCCCTTTATGATCATTCAGCCGATGAAAGCGACCCCGCGCCTGGACGATTTTTCGTTCCTGGTGGCGGACGACAGCATTGTCGTACGGAACGTCATCAAGTGGCTCTTGAAGTCCTGCCACGCCCGCGAAATCAGTGAAGCCGCTGACGGCGCCCATGCTCAGACGGTGTTCAAGTCGTTTTCGCCCGACATCGTTCTGGTGGACTGGGAGATGCGACCCGTCGACGGGCTCACCTTCGTAAAGCACGTCCGCGACCTGAAGGTCAGTCCGGATCCTTATGTGAGCATCATTATCATGTCGTCGCACCGCAAGTGCCGCCGGGCACTGGTTGCCCGGGACGCCGGCGTCGACGCGTTCGTAACCAAGCCGATCTCCCGCGCCGGCCTGCTTGGCGCCATCCAGTCGGTGATCGACAACCCTCGCCCGTATACAATATGCGATTCTTACTTCGGCCCCGACCGCCGACGCGCCCAGCGCGACCACGATGGTCCCGAAAGGCGCGAACTCCGCTATCTGTCATCGCAACGGGCACGGAACCAAAACCGCTGGGCCGCCGCATCGCGGGAGATCCACCTCGATCTGTAGCACGCCCTAACCATCACTAGCAGTACGGCAACGTCGTCACAACTCCGCCGGTCAGGCGGCCCTTTGGATGTGCTCGCGGATCAATGTCTCGGCGATCTGAATGGTATTGAGGGCGGCGCCCTTGCGCAGGTTGTCGGAGACCACCCACAGGTTGAGGCCGTTTTTGACGGTGGGATCGTTACGGATCCGGCTGACGTATACCGCGTCCTCGCCGGCGCATTCGGCCGGTGTCACATAGCCTTCGTCGGCCCGGTGATCGACCACGACCACGCCGGGCGCGCCACGCAGCGCCGAACGCGCCTCGTCCTCGCCGATGGGCCGCTTACACTCGATATTGACCGCCTCCGCATGGCCAATGAACACCGGTACCCGAACGCAGGTGGCGTTGACGCTGATGTCGGCGCCCATGATCTTGCGGGTTTCCACCGCCATCTTCCACTCTTCCTTGGTGGAGCCGTCGTCCATGAAGCTGTCGATGTGCGGGATCACATTAAACGCGATCTGCTTGGTGAACTTCTTCTGGTGCTGATGCACCGGCTCGTTGACGTAGATGCCTCGGGTCTGCGCGAACAGCTCGTCCATGGCATCCTTGCCGCTGCCCGACACCGACTGATAGCTGGACACCACCACGCGCTTAATGCCGGCCAAAGCATGCAACGGCTGAAGCGCCACCACCATCTGAATGGTCGAGCAGTTGGGGTTGGCGATGATGCCCTTCTTGGTGTAGCCGGCGATCGCCTGCGGGTTGACCTCGGGCACCACCAGGGGCACGTCGGGATCCATGCGGAAATGCGACGTGTTGTCGATCACCACGGCGCCCGCCGCGGCCGCCTTAGGCGCGAATTCGGCCGAGATCTTTGCACCCGGGGACGACAGCACGATATCGATGCCGTTGAAGTCGAAGTCCGCCAGGTTGTGAATCTTCAACGTCTGGTCTTCGCCGAACGACACCTCTTTGCCGACCGAACGCGCCGATGCCAGCGCAAACACTTCGTCCACCGGAAACTTCCGTTCCGACAAGGTTTGCAGCATTTCCCGACCGACGTTGCCGGTGGCGCCCACCACCGCGACCCTGTAACCCATGACAATCATCTCCAAAGGGACCGGCCGCCAACGCGGCCCGATGCCGCATCACCTAGCCATGTTTCGGCCGGTTTTCAAGGGGGGTTGGCGAACTGAAGGATCCAACACCCTATGGCGACAAAGGGTAACCGCCGTCGTCTTTAATCCGATTAAGCCGATGCCGCCGGGCGGGCCGAGGCGTTTGCAATCAACGCCCGCACCAACACGAATAGCATGAGCCCGTTTAAGATGTGCCAGAGGAAGTGGGTGCCGAGGGAGT
>CAKZLS010000570.1 GCA_937127205.1 uncultured Rhodospirillales bacterium | reverse complement strand
CCGCCTGCGTTTTAATGCTCGCGCTGGCCACAAGAGGTTAATGATTCGGGCGGGGTCTTGGGGGCACGATAGACAATTGATGCCCACGCCGTGATGCCCCACAGGGATACCCATGGCACCGCTCGCGCGTTGCCGCAGCCAGCGCCCCCATCACGGAGTCCTGCGGGACAACCGACAGCAGAGGTCTTTCTGTACCGACAAAGATTAGGGCATTATCCCTCGAAATGTTGTCGACAGCGGCGTCCAGCCGGTCGCGTTTTCCATATCTCGGCAAGGTTTCATCGCTGTTTTCTACTGTGCATGGGGTTGATATCGACTTTTTGGGTTACACCCCCCCCTCCCCTCGGTAGCGCTCCCTACCGTTGATCACGTGATCATGTGCTGGCATCACCGGCCCTCTGGTAATCGTCCCATTTTTGCTGTGAGGGGTCTTGACAGCAAAGCCGTCCTGACTAAGTCCTCGACTGCGGGATGCCGCTGTCGGGTCCCGAGGCGATGAAATGGTTGGTCCGGCCCGTAAGGGCGGACCCCGGCCCATGTCGCTTCACGAGAGAAGGATGTGCGTCGGATCATTTATGCGGGGCATCGCATTACCGATAGCCTTCGCACCGTTGGATCCGCGTGCGTGAGCGATCATTCGGCCGCCGCTCCCGCCTCCACTCCCACAGCCGCTCTCCGCGAGATTATTGGTTCGTCGCACTTCGCTCCGGCGGGAACGTGGCGTGCTGAATATCGTCGCCAACACGTTCGTCTTCTTGCCCGCCGGCGGATTGTCGTGAACCGCACGATCAACGCAGGTGAAAGGAGACTGACAATGCTACTCACACAATCAGGTGCCCCTCTCGGATGGGATCCGTTCGCCGATTTCCGGCGGCTGCAGGCCGACATGAACCGGTTGTTCGACGGGACCGGCCGCTACCTGACGACCCGCGCTTTTCCCGCGGCCAATCTTTGGCTTGGAGAGAACAGCGTTGTCGTGACCGCCGAACTCCCCGGCTTGTCGCGCGACGACATCGAACTGACCGTGCGCAAGGACACATTGACCATAAAGGGAGAGCGAGCGCCCGCCGGAGACGACAAGGTCTTGGCCTGGCATCGCCGCGAACGTCCGGCGGGATCGTTCTCGCGCACGGTGGCCCTGCCTTTCCGGGTTGATCCGGAAAAGGTCGAGGCTCGGTTCGCCAACGGCGTGCTCGAGGTCGAAATGCAGCGGCCGGAGGCCGACCGCCCGCGGCGCATCCAGATCAAGCCGTCCTGAGCGTAACGCGAACAATCTAACCAACGAAATGGAGGAGAACATGGCACAGGAAGTGATGACCGGCAGCAAGAACGAAGTCGACCGGGCGAACGGCGATGAGGTCACTCGGAGCGGGCCCGTCTATCGCCCGGACACGGACATTTACGAAACCGAAGACCAGTTGGTAGTCGTGACGGATATGCCGGGCGTCGCGTCCGATGGTATCGACGTGACGCTGGAACGCCGCGTGCTCACGATCCGCGGTCAAATTCACCCATCGGCACCGGAGGGTTATCGTCAACTCACCGCCGAATACGGCGTCGGCGATTTCGAGCGGGTCTTCACGTTGTCGGAAGACATCGATCAGGAGCGCATCAACGCGACCGTGCAGGACGGCGTGCTGACGCTCGAACTGCCGAAGGCGCCCTCCGTCAAGGCGAAGAAGATCGACGTGAAGGCTGCTTGAGCGGCCGCGTCGGCTGTTGAAAGGAGGAAGACAATGCAAATCAAGGATCTGATTCCGTGGGGTCACGAAAAGCAAGAAACCCCGCACAAGGACGACGACAGCGTCAACCCGGTGTCGGTCCTTCAGCGCGACATGAACCGGGTGTTCGACGACTTCTGGAGCCGGTTCGGCCAATCGCCCGGACGGTCGAACGGCAGTGTCGGCGCCCTCGGGCCGAGCACGGATATCTCCGAGACCGACACGCAGATCGAGGTCTCGGTGGAGCTCCCCGGCGTCGACGAAAAGGATGTCGACATCGCTTTGGCGGGCGACATGCTGACCATTCGCGGCGAAAAGAAAGCCGAGAAGGAGGACAAGAAGGAGGGCTACTATTTCGCGGAGCGCTCCTACGGGTCCTTCTCCCGCGCCGTTCCCTTGCCCCCGGGCGTGGATATCGACAAGGCGTCGGCCGTCTTCAAGAAAGGCGTGCTGACGGTGACGGTACCGAAGACACCCGAGGCGCAAGCAAAAGTCAAAAAAATCGAGGTAAAGGCGGGCTGAGCGACCGGGCGATCTTCGCCCGGTCCGAACATGCCGTGATCAGAAGCGAGAAAGGAGGACATCGACATGACTGGAGCACCCTATCTGCAACGGTTCGGATTGGTCGTCCTGATTGTCATGGGTTTGGTGCTATGGCCGGTCCATGCTCACACCGCCGAACCGGATGTCGCTCAGGAAACGACCGAAGATCGCCAGGCCGTCCAAGACTCCGTGCAGGATGAAGCCACCCGGCAACTCGACGAGAAGCGCAAGGAGTTGATTGCCGACGCCGGGGCCGCTCTGGACGAGACGGAAAAGGCGCTGACGGCACTTGATGACGGCGACACCCGCGCGGCGCTGGATTCTCTTGCGCTCGCCACCGGCAAGCTCGAGCTTATTGTCGCGCGTGACCCGGAACTCGCCCTCGCCCCCGTTGGCGTCGACCTCATAAGCCGGGATTTTGTGGGTGACCTTGAGACCATCGAGGGTACCCGGACAGTCATCGAGGAAATGATCGACGATGGCAAAATCCAGCAGG
>CAKZLS010000569.1 GCA_937127205.1 uncultured Rhodospirillales bacterium | reverse complement strand
TGCTTTCGTCGCTCACGTGCTTCAGCGTCTGATGAACCAGCAGGATGGCGTTATTGACGACAATCCCCACCAGGATGACGAAGCCGAGAATGGTCAGCATGTCCAGCGGCTGATAGACGAACAGGTTGAGCAATGCCAATCCGCCGACGCCGCCCGCAGTGGCCAGCGGCACGGCCAGGATGATGATCAGCGGGAAGACGAAGCTTTCGAACAGCACCGCCATGATCAGGTAGACGATGGCCACGGCCAGCGCCAATTGCCAGACCATGGCGTCCCATGTTTGGGTCAGTTTGTCGGCGGTTCCGGCGAGGGTGAGTTTGACGCCGTCGGGCAGTCCTCCCGCCCGCAGTTCGTCGATCACCGCCGACTGCACGGTTTCCATCGCAACTTCCAGCGGCATTTTCGCCGCCGGCCTGACTTCGATGACCACCGTGCGCTCCCCTTCCAGGTGCAGTACTTCCGTAGGGCCGGTGGTGACCACCACGTCGGCCAGGGAGCTCACCGGAACGATGGTGCCTGAATCGGTGACGACGGGAAGATCGGCGATGCCCTGGGTTTGCGAAATGCTCTTCTGCGGACCGGAAAGGGTGAGGTCGATCCGCTGTCCGTCGACGGTGATTTCGGCGACGCGAAGCCCGTCGTTGAACGCATCCACGGTCGCGCCCAAATCGCGAGCGTTGAGGCCGTTGTCGGCGAGCCGCACCGGATCGGGGTAAATCCGGATCTCGGGCGCGCCCAATTCCAGACCGGGCTTCGGCCGGAGCTGATTGCCCTGATCGCGGGGGAGAACGGCGCCGACCAGGCCCACCGCCTGCTGGGCCACGTCGAGAACCTCTTCGAGTTCCGGTCCGGACACATTCAAGTCGATGGACCGTGCACCTCCCACGGCGCGTCCGAATATCGACGGCTGAGAGATGACGCCAAAGGTGCCCGGTTCCTTGAATACCGGTTTTTGGAGGACGGGGATGAGCTCGCCGACGCGTTCGGGCTCCATGGAACTGGCGCCGAAGAACGTTCCGGCTGGGCGGGCGACATAGAAGAAGTGGTGCATCTTCGGCGGTTGTCCCGGGTCCGCTTCAGGGCCTGTTTCCGTTGCCCAGAGATGTCTGATGTCCTCTTCCACGCTCTTGCCGATCTCGGTGGCGGTGGCCAGGTTGTAGCCCGGCGGCGGCAGCAGGGCGCCGAACACGAGGTTGCGGTTGCCTTCGGGCAGGTACTCAAGCTTCGGCAGAAACAGCCACGTGGCGATGGCTGCCGTGCCGCAGATGACCGCCACGGTGCCGAATGCCATCGGTTTTTTGGACACCGTGCGTTTGGTGAAACCGACGATGGTCTCGACAAAGCCAGACGCCAGACGGTCGACGCCCGGAAGGCGCCGCTTCTCAATGGTTTCCTGAACCGGAGCGCGAAGCAGGCGGTTGGCCAAAGCCGGTATAACCGTTATGGCGACGATCAGCGACAGCACCACCGACACGGAAATGGCGACGGCGATGTCCCGGAACAGCTGACCCACTTCCACTTCCAGCAGCAGGATGGGGATAAACACCATCACCGTGGTCAACGCCGAGACCAGGATCGCGCCCCAGACCTGGCGGGTGCCTTCGTAGGCGGCCTGGGCGGGCGGTACGCCGCGCTGGCGGAGACGATAAATGTTTTCGAGGACAACGATGGCCGCGTCCACCACCATGCCCACGGCGAAGGCGATACCGGCGAGCGAAATGACGTTGATGGACCGGCCGAGCGCGGCCATGGCCACGAACGAACCAATGACGGAGACAGGGATTGCCAACGTGATGATCAACGTGGCCGGACCCGAGCGCAGGAACAGAACCAGGATCAACGCCGCGAGCGTGCCGCCGATCCAGATGTTCTGACGCACCAGTTCCACCGCGGAGTCGATGTAGACGGTCTCATTGTAGACCTGAATCAAGGTCAGCCCTTGGTCGGGCAGGACGGTGGCGCCCAGGTCCTCGATGGTCGCCTGGATGCCATCCATGGTTTCGATGACGTTGGCGCCGGTTTCTCGCACCGCGTTGAGCGCGAGCGCGGGTTTGCCGAGGATGCGGATCGTCGAATCCGGTTCCTTGTAATCGAATTCCACATCGGCGATGTCGCCGAGGGTGACCCGCGAGATCCGTCCGGTGGCGGGATCGGCGATGGAGCGCAAGAGAACGGCGTCAACCTGTTCGGGTGTGGTGAAGTCGCCTTCGCTGCGAACCACATACCGCCGTTTGCCTTCTTCCACGTCGCCGGCGGAGACGGACGCGTTGGCGTCGCGCAGCGCCCCGACCACGGCTGGAACGGTAAGGCCGTATCGGGCCATTTTCATGGGGTCGACGACGATCCGCAGTTCGCGGGTGTTGCCGCCGAACACATTGACCCGGCTGACACCGGGGACGCGCTCCAGACGGTCGCGGATGACGTCGCGGGCGAAGTCACGGTAGGTGTGGATAGGGCGCTCGTTGCCCTCCGCCCGCCCCAGAATGAACCAGGCGATGGGCTGATCGTCGGAGCCCGAGGTGTCCAGCGTGGGTTCGTCGGCTTCCTCGGGATAGCCGGTGACTTGGTCCAGGCGATTGGCCACCAGCAACAAGGCCTTGTCCATATCCTGGCCAAGCCCGAATTCGAGGGTCACGGAGGCCTTGCCGTGTTGCGACCGGCTGGTCATTTCTTCGAGCCCGTCGAGACCGCGAAGCTTTTCCTCCTGGCGAATGACGATCTCGCGTTCCACTTCCGCCGGGGCGGCTCCGGGCCAGTTGGTTTTGACGACGATAATCGGTTTGGTGATGTCGGGGGTCAGCTGGATGGGGATGGTTCGCAACGCCACCAGACCGAACATAATGATCATCAGCACCGCCGCCAACACGGCGATCGGCCGATCGATGGCCAGGCGGATCAGGTTCATCCCTCTGCGCCTACCCGCACCTTAGCGCCCTTTGGCACGTTGGCGCTTGGCGGGACCTTGGCGCTGGGCGGTACCGTGGTCGTTGACGGGGCCCGCTCGTTTGATGGCGCTTCCTCTACTGTGGGAGGTGCAGGTGTATCGGTTTGCAGCGCACGCACCTTTTGTCCGGGGCGCAGGCGCTCGTTGCCGCGCACCACCACGACATCGCCGGGTTCCAGCGCGTCGAGCACCTCGAACCGACTGCCGACGGCGGCGCCGAGGCGAACCGGCCTTATCTCGGCCGTGTCATCGGCGACCACAACGGCCATGGTGCGGCCCTTGCGGTTGAGAATGGCGTCTTTGTGGACGGTAACCACGGAGCGCGACCCGCCGGCAGCTGCACGGTGACGCTCTGGTTGGCGGCGAGATCGGAGAGCTCTCCGAATTCGGACGCGAATCGAACGGTCCGAGTGCGGGTCTGGGGGTTCTCCTCGGGAACAACGGCGCGCACGGTAGCGGCCACCCGGCCTTCGGCGAGATCCACTTTGACCGGCGTTCCCGGAGTCAATCCGGCAATCCGTTCAGACGGCACGTCGGCCTCGACCTCAAGATGCCGGTCGTCGATAAGGCTGACCACCGACTCCCCTACGTCCACATGGGCACCGACCTCGGTGTGACGCTGGGTGACGACGCCGTGGTAGGGGGCGCGGATATTGGCATCGTCGAGGCTGATCTCGGCAAGGCGCAGTTGCGCCTTCGCCCTCGCCAGCGCCGCTTCGGCGACCACCACCTCGCTCTCGGTCATCACCACTTCCTGACGCTTGTCTTCGAAACTGCCCTTGCTGAAAGCCGGGGACGTGCGCAGTCCTTGGATCCTCTTCAGTTCCTGGCGGCGCAGGCCGAGTTCGGCGCGGGCCGCGGCCAGCGACGCTTCCGCCGACGCCACCTCCGCCGCACGAAGGTCTTTCTCCGACGACGGGCGATCGCTTACCAGCACGGCGATGATGTCACCCTGTTCGACCCGGTCGCCCACGTCGACGCGCATTTCACCCACCGGGCCGCGGGAGCGCGCGGCGACAACGCCGGCACGGCGCGACACCAGCCGGCCAATGACCTGGACCGTCTGCTTGAACGCCTCTTCGCGAACCGGGTCGACGCCCACCAGCGCAGCCTGTTGCGCCGCGGCCGGAGACGTGGCAAGGCCCGGGAGCATCGACAGCCCGACGAGCAATGACAGCGTTGCGACGCTTCTCGCAAACGTTGGATGGCACCTCGATGTTTTCTTCATGGTAGCAGAGATAGTCTCCTGCCTTGGATCAATCCACTCGGACGATATTTTTGGGCCCCAAAAATTTAGACTAGACCGTCCAGTCTAATCTAAACTAGAATCGGCACCGAAATCAATTATTTGCGAGGCACACATGCGGCAGGCGTCGATGAGGAAGGAAGCAGACATGGCGGACTCTCCGGCCTCGAAACGCGACGCGATCCTGGCGGCGGCGACCAGGGTGTTTCTCGATCAAGGGTACGGGGCGGCCAGCATGGATGCGATCGCCAGGACCGCCGGCGTTTCCAAACAGACGATTTATGCTCATTTCGGCGGCAAGGCCGCCCTGTTCGAGGCGACCGTGCTCGAGCGAAGCAACCGGCTGCTGGAGCCGTTTCCCGCCGAGACCGATTCCCTTCACGATCCGGAAGCAGCGCTTCGCGCCATCGCCCGCCGCTTCCTCGACTTGATTCTGTCTCCGGAAACCGTCGGGCGTTTCCGCGTGATCGTGGCGGAAAGCGGCCGGTTTCCGGAATTGGCCGAGGCGTTCTACCGGTCGGGTCCCGAACGGGTCGGCGGCCGGCTCTCGGGGTATCTCGCGGAGCTGCATCAGCGCGGGATTGTGCGGGTCACGGACCCCCGCACTGCGTCCATCCACTTTTTCGGCATGGTTCGCGGCGATCTCTTTTTGCGCCAGCTCCTCGGTCTCGGCGAGCCACCCCTTGCCCCGGAACGCAACCGGATTGTCGACAGCGCCGTGAAAGCTTTTCTGTCGGCGTACGCACCAACGTAACGCCAACAGGTCGCGCTCCGCACAAGTTGCGCGCGTTTCAACCATTTCTTCTTGGCAATCCCGGACTGCATCCATCACAATGGACACACTTTTCCCAGTAAGACGAGGGGAAGAGCGCCAAACATCGTCGTAAGGTGTGCCAACAAAAATAATAAAGGTGTACCAACAATAAAAGAATGGAGGAAACCTTGGGGACGCTGCTGTTCACCCATCCGATCTGCCTAGAACACGACATGGGATCGTGGCACCCGGAAGCTCCGGCGCGATTGAAGGCCATCCTCGATACGCTTGGGGACGATCAGTTCGCTGGCCTGGATCGCCGCGAGGCACCGCTCGGAACCATGCAGGACATCGAACGGGTGCACGCCGCCTACTATGCGGAAACCATATTCGAAAATGTCCCGAAATCCGGTCACGTCCATTTGGACGCCGACACGGCCATGAACTCAGCCTCCGGCGATGCCGCTCTGCGCGCCGTGGGCGCTTTGTGTGCCGCCGTCGACTCGGTGTTGAAGGGCGAAGCCAAGAATGCGTTCTGCGCGGTTCGGCCTCCCGGGCACCATGCCGAAGTGGCTGCGGCCATGGGCTTTTGTCTATTCAACAACGTCGCCATCGCCGCCGAGTATGCGCGCCAGGTGCATGGACTTGAACGCGTTGCCGTGATCGATTTCGACGGTCACCATGGCAACGGAAGCCAAAACTACTTCTTCCGCTACCGCGACCTGTTCTACGGATCCAGCCACCAGTATCCGGCTTACCCGGGCACCGGCATGGAACACGAAACAGGGGTGTTCAACAACATTTGCAATATACCGCTGAAACCCGGAGCGGGTACCACGGAGTTCCGCGAAGGGTATTCCGAAAAGGTATTGCCGGCGTTGCGCAACTTCGCTCCGGAATTGTTGCTCATTTCGGCGGGTTTCGATGGGCATGTTCGCGACCCGCTACTGCAGCTCCGGCTGGAAACTGAGGATTATGCCTGGGTCACGCACGAGCTTTTGGAGGTCGCCGAGACATCGTGCAACGGCCGCGTGGTGTCCACTCTGGAAGGCGGATATGACTTGTCCGCGCTGGCCGCCAGTGCCGGCGTTCACGTCAAGGTCATGATGGAAGCGGCGGGAGCGTAGGAAAATTCAGAAAGCGTGTTCCGTGGGCAACACCCGTGGAGAGCAGGGTTTTCGGGCTTGGAGCCGGTTAATTGGGCTTTAACGGGCTTTGTGACGGGGATACGCACACTTGTGTGCGGGTTTTCTCGCAGAATTCTGCTTGCACATAACGCCTTTTCCCGCTTAGACCAAGTGTAAGCGGACTGTAACGGTCGGGTAACGGCCGCACATTCTTGCCAGGGGCGGGAAATGCCCTCTGCCTTGGGTTATTTGTGAGGGGGCGATGGATCAGGACGCACCAGAACGCAATATCGAGGATCTCAGCTTCGAAGAAGCGCTTTCGGAGTTAGAGACACTCGTTCGGCGCTTGGAAGACGGAAAAATCACGCTTGATCAGTCCATTCGCGGCTACGAGCGGGGTACGGCGCTGAAGCAGCGCTGCGAAAAATTGCTGCAGGAAGCCCAGTCCCGGGTCGAGACCATTGTCGTCCGCCCCGACGGCGTGGTTGCCGCGGAACAATCGGATTTAGATCGAGGCCCAGGTGACAAAGATTAAGGCGGCGCTAGCCGAAAACGCACGCAATGTCGACGTGATGTTGGACGCTCTGCTCCCGATTCATGACGACCCCGAATGCCGCTTGATGGAGGCGGTACGCTATTCGTGCCTCTCCGGGGGCAAGCGCATCCGCCCTTTTCTGGTGACCGCCAGCGCGGAGCTGTTCGGGGTCGATGAGGAGCGTGCGCTGCGGGTCGCGGCGGCCGTCGAAATGGTTCACTGCTATTCGTTGATACACGACGATCTCCCGGCCATGGACAACGATGACATCCGGCGCGGGATGTCCACATGTCACGTCAAGTTCGACGAAGCCACAGCCATTTTGGCGGGCGACGCTTTGTTGACGCGCGCCTTTGGCGTGCTGTCGGAATCGGCCACCCACGACGATGCCAAGGTACGGAGCGATTTGGTCTGCGAATTGGCACAGGCCGCGGGCCGGGAAGGGATGGTCGGCGGACAGATGCTCGACCTGCTCGCCGAGCACCAGGAACTGGCGATGGCCGAGGTCACCCGCCTGCAGCGCATGAAGACCGGGGCGCTCATCGCGTTTTCCTGCGTGGCCGGCGCCATCCTCGGAAAATCGTCCACTTCGGCCCGTCATGCCCTACATAACTATGCACATGACCTCGGGCTCGCGTTTCAGATTGTCGACGATCTTCTCGACGTGGAGGGAGAAACCGCCGAGGTGGGGAAGAAAACGGGTAAGGATAAGGAAGCGGGCAAAGCGACTTTCGTATCGTTGCTCGGCGTCGAACGAGCACACGCCCAATCGGAGATGCTTGCCGAGCAGGCGGCGAATCATCTTGAAATTTTTGCCGAAACCGCCGACCCTCTGCGGGACCTGGCGCGGTTCGTGGTGAACAGGCGAAGTTAGTGAAACTATTGTGAGTGTTGGCGCCAGGGTGGTGCCGATGTAAGGAGTTAAGAATTGAACGAGCACGGGACGACGCCAGTTCTGGATCTCATTCACGATCCCGATGACCTGAGAAGTTTGCCGGAGGATCAGCTCGAACAGCTGGCAGTGGAATTGCGTGAGGAGACCGTCCGGACCGTGTCCATTACCGGCGGCCATCTCGGCGCCAGCCTGGGCGTGGTGGAACTGACCCTGGCGCTGCACTACGTGTTCGACACACCGCGCGATCGGCTGATCTGGGATGTGGGCCATCAGGCTTATCCGCACAAGATCCTGACCGGCCGGCGGGACCGCATGCTGACCCTGCGCCAGGGCGGCGGCCTCTCGGGCTTCACCAAACGCACCGAGAGCGAGTACGATCCCTTCGGCGCCGCTCATACGTCGACGTCGATCTCGGCCGGTCTGGGTATGGCCGTGGCTCGCGACCTCGATGGCGAAGACAACAACGTCATCGCGGTGATCGGTGACGGCGCCATGAGCGCCGGCATGGCCTACGAAGCCATGAACAACGCCGGTTCTATGGACTCGCGGCTGATCGTGATCCTGAACGACAACGATATGTCCATCGCGCCGCCGGTGGGGGCCATGAGCGCCTATCTGTCGCGGCTGATTTCGTCCGGCCCGTACCGTTCCATCCGTCATTTCGCGTCAGAAGTGTCAAAGAAGTTTCCGCGCAGCCTCAGCGAGGCCGCCCGCAAGGCCGAGGAATACGCGCGGGGCCTGGTGACCGGCGGCACGCTGTTCGAGGAATTGGGCTTTTTCTATGTGGGTCCCATCGACGGCCACAACCTCGAGCACTTGCTGCCGGTGTTGCGCAATCTTCGTGAGGACCGGGCGCCCGGACCGGTGCTGTTGCACGTCGTCACCCGGAAGGGTCATGGCTACACTCCGGCCGAGGAGTCGGCGGACAAGTACCA
The DNA here is from genome assembly GCA_937127205.1 of uncultured Rhodospirillales bacterium. GTDB lineage: Bacteria > Pseudomonadota > Alphaproteobacteria > Rhodospirillales > Defluviicoccaceae > CAKZLS01. Next base: position 1,257 of record CAKZLS010000569.1, on the reverse strand, counting down.
CGGGGTCGGCCGATTCAATATCGTCACCGGCGAGCAGGTCAAGGCCAAGTCCAACGCGCCGTCCTATACCAGCGTCTTCGCCCGCTCCCTGATCCAAGAGGCCGAAGTGGACGACAAGATCATCGGTATCACCGCGGCCATGCCGGCGGGAACCGGGATCGACAAATTCGCCGAGCGCTTCCCCGACCGGAGTTTTGACGTCGGCATCGCCGAACAGCACGGCGTGACCTTTGCAGCGGGTCTCGCGGCCGAGGGCTACAAGCCGTTCGCGGCCATCTACTCCACGTTCCTGCAGCGGGCCTACGACCAGGTCATGCATGATGTCGCCCTGCAGAGCCTGCCGGTGCGTTTCGCCATCGACCGCGCCGGACTGGTGGGCGCCGACGGCGCCACTCACGCGGGTGCTTTCGATCTCGCCTATCTATGCTGCCTGCCTAACATGGTGGTGATGGCGGCGGCCGACGAAGCCGAGTTGATGCATATGGTGGCCACCGCGGCCTCGATCGACGATCGTCCGAGCGCATTCCGCTACCCGCGGGGCGAGGGCCTCGGCGTCGAGATGCCGGAAAAGGGCGTGCCGCTGGAGATCGGCAAGGGACGGGTGGTGCGCGAAGGAACGACCGTGGCCTTGCTCAGCCTGGGAACGCGGTTTGCCGACGCCTTGCAAGCGGCGGAGGAACTCGCATCTCGGGGCCTGTCCACCACACTCGCGGACGCCCGGTTCGCCAAGCCGCTGGATCACGATCTGATCCGCCGTCTGGCCCGCGAGCACGAGGTGATGATCACCGTCGAGGAAGGGTCCACCGGCGGCTTCGGTTCCCATGTCATGCAGTTCATGGCGGCGGAGGGGCTGCTGGACAACGGGCTCAAGTTCCGGTCCCTGGCCTTGCCCGATGTGTATCTCGACCAGGACAAACCCGAATTGCAGTACGATCGCGCCGGGTTGACCTCGCCGCACATCGTGGCCACGGCGCTTCGGGCACTGGGGCGCAGCGAGGAAGCGGAAGCGGCGGAAGCCGCCTCGGCCTGAGCGTGTTATACCCACGGTGGCCGATAATCACCCATTGTGATCGCGTTTCCCGCATCCTCGGCAGGAGGGGCCGCGCCGGCGATGCGGGCGCATCGTCAAGCGGTTTCGACGCCCCGAGGATGCGCGAAACGCGACCCTTCGGGCGGTCTTTCGGGGTTTCCGGACGGCGTCCCGCGGCGCTGATGATGCTCCCGCATCACGGCGCACCACGCTCCTTGCCGGAAACC
>CAKZLS010000568.1 GCA_937127205.1 uncultured Rhodospirillales bacterium | reverse complement strand
TATGAACCTCAACCTGTACGGCTATGGCCCACCGGCGTCGCGGCGATGGTTGATGGTCGATCTGGGTGTTACCTTCGCCCGGTCCGAAGGGGCCGGTCTCGATGTGGTCATGCCTGATCCGGCATTCATCGAACAGCGGCGCGATTGCCTTGACGGGTTGCTCATCACCCATGCCCATGAGGACCATCTGGGCGCCGTCCACCATCTGTGGCCGCGGCTCCGGTGCCCCGTATACGGCACGCGCTTCTCGCTGTCGGTGTTGCGCAGAAAGCTCGCGGAGGTTGGCTTAGAGAACGAGGTTCCGCTGGTCGAGGTTGGGGTTGGCGAACATTTCCGCATCGGTGCCTTCGATCTCGAGCTGGTTCGGCTCACCCATTCCATACCCGAGGCCAATGGCGTTGCGATCCGAACCGGCGCGGGAACGGTCATGCACACCGGTGACTGGAAATTCGATCCCGGTCCCGTGGTCGGCGAGGCGTCGGACATGGCGGCGCTGGAAAGGATTTCCCACGAACAGGTCCTGGCTTTGGTGGGCGACTCGACCAATGCGTTCGAGCCCGGCGACTCCGGCTCGGAAGGCGATCTCCTGGAGTCTCTCAGCGAGGTTATCGGACGCTGCCGAAAGCGCGTGGCCATTACCTGCTTCGCGTCCAATGTGGCTCGGCTGAAAACCATATCCGCCGCTGCCGCCGTCAATGGGCGCTCGGTCGTGCTCGCCGGCGCGTCGCTCAAGCGGTTCAACGCCATTGCCCGCGAATGCGGACTGCTGGACGGCGAACCGCGTTTCGTGGACGAAGCGGATGCCAATGCCCTGCCGGCGGACAATATGGTCATCGTCTGCACCGGAAGTCAGGGCGAACCTACCGCCGCGCTGACCCGGATCGTAAGCGGCCAGCATGCCACGTTGTCGTTGGGATCGGGCGACACGGTTATTTTTTCTTCTCGCGTCATTCCCGGAAACGAAGGGGGGATCGGGCGTCTGCACAACGCTCTGCTCCGCAATGGGGTGGAGATCGTCACCCAGCGCGACGCGATGGTTCACGTTTCCGGCCACCCGGCCCGCGACGAACTGACCCGGATGTACCAACTGATCCGGCCGCGTGCGTCGGTTCCGGTGCACGGAGAGCTCCGCCATCTGATGGAACATGCCAAGGTCGCGCGCGCCTGTCAGGTTCCGGAGGTCGTCGTGGTGGAGAATGGCTCGATGGTGCGGTTGGCGCCCGGACCGGCGGCCGTGTACGATGAGGTAGAGGTCGGTCGACTGGCTTTCGAGGGAAACCGCCTGGTTCCCATCAATGGGACCCTCGTGCGGGAGCGCAATCGAGTCATTTATAACGGAGCCGCGGTGGTCAGCGTCGCTCTCCAAAACGGCGGAGAGTTGATCGGGGAGCCCGAACTCACAACCATCGGCTTGTTGGAAGATGAAGACGCTTTTGCGCAGGACCGCGTTGCCAAAGCGGTGCGGGATGCCCTCCAAGGGATGACGAAATCGGCGCGGCTGGATGACGACACGGCGCGGGAAACGATACGGATCGCGGTGCGCAGAGTGTTCCGCGATCTGTTCGACAAAAACCCGCGCACTCATGTGCATTTGGCACGACTTTAACCCTCATTTCCCAAGCGAGCGATCGGACTGCAATGGATGGTCGGCCGTCTTCACAAACCCGGCAGCCCGTGGCATACTCCGCCGCTTTCATAATCAAAACTCAGACAGTGCACCAAGGGGAGATACATGAGCGACAGACCTTTCAAAGTCCTCGGCATACAGCAGGTCGCCATCGGCGGTCCCGATAAGGAAAAGATGAAGAAGCTGTGGGTAGACTCTCTCGGACTGACGGTTACCGGCAATTTCAAGAGCGAGCGCGAGAACGTCGATGAGGATATCACGGCGATCGGCTCCGGCCCTTTGAAAGTCGAAGTCGATCTGATGCAACCAGTGGATCCCGACGGTAAGCCCGCAGTCCACAAGACGCCTCTCAACCACATCGGCCTGTGGATTGACGACCTTCCTGCCGCCGTGGAATGGCTTGGCGCCAACGGCGTGCGTTTCGCGCCCGGTGGTATCCGCAAAGGGGCCGCCGGCTTCGACATCACTTTTCTGCACCCGAAGGGCAACGAAGAGCTTCCCATCAGCGGCGAGGGCGTGTTGATCGAGCTTGTGCAAGCGCCACCGGAAGTCATCGAAGCCTTCGCTAAGCTTGCCGCTTAAACATATTGGTGCCGCTCCGGGCTAGGGTCGGCGGCACCCTCGTGGAGATGGAGTAAGCCGGCTGATCACCGATTGGACAGTTAGCTAAGAAAAGGCGCCGGAATGGGATGGACAACCGGCGTCGCGATCTACTTCGTGATTTGGTGGATCGTGATCTTTATGGTTTTGCCTTGGGGCGTGCGTCCCGTTAGCACCGAAGATGTTGCTAAGGGACACGCCCCAAGCGCGCCAAAGCACCCCTACATGGCTCGGAAATTGTTGGCGACCACCGTGCTCGCCGCCGTGATCTGGGGCATCGTTTTCGCCGTCATCGAGTGGGGCGGACTGTCGTTTCGACAATAACTCCGGTGATCTTGGAGGGAATCCGGCATGTCCTGGTATTGCGATGTTGCACCGGGTCATCCCATCCACGGGCCCTACCATGATCTCGAATATGGATTTCCCCTCCGCGACGAAGCCGCCCTGTTCGAGCGGTTGTCATTGGAAATATTTCAGGCCGGTCTTTCGTGGCTGCTGATCTTGAAAAAGCGTCCGGCGATGGTGTCCGCATTCGACGCCTTCGATGTCGATACCGTGGCGGATTATGGGGAGGCAGACGTCCGGCGTCTTCTGGGCGATGCGGGTATTATCCGCAACCGGCGGAAGGTCGCGGCCATTATTGAAAACGCCCGGCGACTAAAAATGCTGCGCGATACCCATGGTGGCGTGGCCCTCTGGCTCGACAATCACCATCCCCGTTCTCACGCCGATTGGACCCGGCTGTTCCGCGAGACCTTCTGCTTCACTGGCGGCGAGGTGGTTCGCGAATTCCTGATGAGCACCGGATATCTTCCCGGCGCGCACCGGGAAGATTGTCCCATACACGCACGGATTCTGGGTGAACGACCGCCCTGGCTCAGGTCGGGGCTAAGGTCGAACATCGACCCGTAGCCCGTAGTGCTAAAAATGTATCATTTTCTCAAGGTGATACGGGGAAATGGTAACGCTAAAAAACGAACGGCAAGATCGAAAACGATCTTGCCTTCACTTTAAGTCTTAAGCACAAATAGGAATTTTTTACTGACGTCTTTTTATTTTTTTCTCAGTGTTTCCCCAAAACCCGGGCCAATTTTTTTGTTCTTTTTTATTAATCCAACTGGATTAGAGCGACAATACTGCAAGTTTTTCGCGCAGTCGACCAATTTTTGTGCAAACCCACTAATTTTTTTGCGGAGTCCTACACGATCGCAAACTTGATGACAAAGGCCCAAGAAATGACGATGACGGCCACACTCACCTCCGAAATTTTGCCCGCCAGGATCTTGATCACCGCGTAGCTGATGAAGCCGAGTCCGATACCGGTCGCAATGGAGAAGGTCAGCGGCATGCTCACCGCGGTGACCACCGCCGGCGCCACGTCGGTGACGTCGTCCCAGTCGATTTCCGCCAGTCCGCGCGCCATCAGACAGGCAACAAATAGCAGTGCCGGCGCGGTGGCGTAAGCCGGAATGGTGGAGGCCAAGGGCGCCAGAAACAGGCACAACAAGAACAAAAGGGCGACGGTGACCGCCGTTAGTCCGGTCCGTCCGCCGGCATTGATGCCGGCCGCGCTCTCGATGTAGGCGGTGGTCGTCGACGTTCCGAGCGCGGCGCCCGCCATGGTCGCGGAACTGTCGGCAAGCAACGCCCGCCGGAGACGGGGCAGGCGCCCTTGTTCATCGAGCATACCGGCGCGGTAACCCACGCCGACAAGTGTGCCGGCGGTGTCGAACAGGTCGACGAACAAGAAAGCGAACACGATGGCCACCAACCCCACCTGAAGAGCGCCCGCGAGATCCATTTGCAGGAAGGTGGGCGCGATGCTCGGTGGCATGGAAAACACGCCGCCCGGCGATGTGACGCCGAGCGCCACCCCCACACCGGTTACCAGGAATATGGAAATGACGATGGCGCCGGGGACGCGCCGCGCGCTGAGGCCAACGATGATCAGAAACCCGGCCGACGCGAGAAGCGCCGGCGCGCTGGTGATATCGCCGAGCGTTACCAGAGTTACCGGGTGGTCGACCACGATCCCCGCGTTTTTCAGAGCAATAATCGCCAGGAACAGTCCGATCCCGGCGGAGATGGCCATTTTAAGCGATTTGGGAATAGCGTTTATGATCCATTCGCGCACCGGCAGGATGCTGAGGATGACGAAAAGAATGCCGGATATGAACACGGCGCCAAGAGCCACTTGCCACGTATAGCCCATGCCGAGGACCACGCCGTAGGTGAAGTAGGCGTTGAGGCCCATCCCCGGCGCGAGCGCGATGGGGTAGTTGGCGTACAGCCCCATGATCGCGCTGCCGAATGCGGCGGCGAGGCAGGTGGCGACGAAAACCGCGCCCGGATCCATTCCGGTTTCCCGGAGGATCGAAGGGTTGACGAAGATGATGTACACCATCGTCAGGAACGTCGTGACGCCCGCGATGATTTCCGTGCGAACGGTGGTTCCGTTCTGATCGAGTTTAAAGAACGTATTGAGCATCGACGGGTTCCCCTGTCACCCCTGTGATTCGCCTCATTTGGCTTTTTACGAGGCCAATTGCCCGGTTCCAAGCAACTTTTGGACCACGGCCGGAACGATCTATCCGGATTGACGCCGCTATTCTGCCGCTATGCCGCTCTAGGCGAACCTGATTGAGCCGATGCAGTCCGCCGCGTCCGGTGTTGCTATTGAAGCGGTCGCAACCATCGCCTACAGTCTCGCACCCAATCGCCGACATCCTTGAGAATGTGAATTCACCATGCGACTGAGCAGATACTTCCTGCCGACCCTCAAAGAGACACCCTCCGAGGCGCAGATCGCGTCGCACCGATTGATGCTGCGCGCGGGCATGATCCGGCAATCGAGCGCCGGCATTTACTCCTGGCTGCCGCTCGGTTTCCGCGTCCTCAAGCGGATCGAGCAGATCGTTCGCGAGGAACAGAACGCCATCGGCTGTCACGAGATCTTGATGCCCACCATTCAGCCGGCGGATCTGTGGCGCGAGAGCAAGCGGTACGACGCCTACGGTCCGGAAATGTTGCGGATCACTGACCGCCACGAGCGCGATATGCTGTACGGCCCGACCAACGAGGAGCAGATCACAGACATCTTCCGCACCACGGTCAGAAGCTACCGCCACCTGCCGAAGCTTCTCTACCACATCCAGTGGAAGTTCAGAGACGAGATCAGGCCGCGTTTCGGGGTCATGCGGGGACGCGAATTCTTGATGAAGGACGCCTATTCCTTCGACATCGACAAGGCTGGCGCCCGCCTATCTTACAATAAGATGTTCGTCAGCTATCTCAGGACTTTCGAGCGATTGGGTCTGAAGGCGATTCCCATGAAGGCGGAAAGCGGTCCCATCGGCGGCGACATGAGCCACGAGTTCCTCATTCTTGCCGATACCGGCGAGAGCGAGATCGCCTATCACCGGGATCTCCTGAATATCGATTTGACCAAACGGGATATCGATTTCGATGGTAACCTCCAGCCGATCGTCGACACTTTCACCCTCAAGTACGCGGCGACGGATCAGGAACGCGATCCCGTGACCGAGAAGAACCTTGGCGAGAACCTGGTTACGGGCCGGGGGGTCGAAGTCGGTCATATTTTCTACTTCGGAACCAAGTACTCCAAGGCCATGAACGCGTTGGTCACCGGCCCCGATGGCGATGAGGTGATGGTGGAGATGGGCTCCTATGGTATTGGTGTCTCCCGGCTTGTGGGCGGCATTATCGAGGCGTCCCACGACGAAGCCGGGATCATTTGGCCGGAAAGCGTGGCCCCGTTCAAGGTGGGTTTGATCAATCTCAAGTCGAACGATGCCGATTGCGACACCGCCTGCGAGGGCATGTACGACGCCCTTGGAAAAGCGGGCGTCGACGTGCTGTACGACGACCGCGGCGAACGGGCCGGGGTGAAGTTCACCGATATGGACCTCATTGGCTTGCCTTGGCAGCTCATTGCCGGGCCCCGGGGCCTGAAAGCGGGAACCGTGGAAGTGAAATGCCGCAAGACCGGCGAGCGGCAGGAAGTGAGTATCGACTCGGCCTTATCCATGCTGTCTCAATAGGAAAAGAACCCGTGTTTTCCGCATTCGAATGGATGGTGGCCATGCGCTACCTGAGGGCGCGCCGGCAGGAGGGTTTCATCTCCGTCATCGCCTGGTTTTCCCTGCTCGGGATCACGCTTGGCGTTGCAACCCTGATCATTGTCATGGCTGTCATGAACGGCTTCCGTCATGAGCTGCTCGGCCGGATTTTGGGTCTTAACGGCCATGTCAGCATCTATGGGCCGCCGGCCGGCATCACTGACTTCGACGGGGTGAGCGGGACCATCGAGGGGGTCCCGGGTGTGATCATGGTCAACCCGATGATCGAGGGCCAAGTAATGGTGACGGCCAATGGTGTCGCCAGCGGCGCGGTGGTTCGCGGCTTGCGGCCCGACGACCTGCGGCGCCGGCAGATCCTCGCCGATAACATCGCGCTCGGAACCTTGAACGATTTCGAGGGCGATGATGCCGTATTGATCGGTGCCCGGATGGCCGAACGCATGGGACTGGCGCTGGGGGACCGGATCACGCTGATATCGCCTAAGGGCAATGTCACGGCATTCGGAACCGTGCCGCGCCTGCGCGGGTACCGCGTCGCCGCCATATTCGATGTCGGCATGTTCGAATACGACTCCGGCTTTGTGTTCATTCCGCTGGAGTCCGCGCAAACCTATTTCCGCTTGCCGGAGGCGGTGACGGCGCTGGAAATCTTCGCGGAGTCACCGGATCTTGCGATCAAGCTGACGCAGGACATCGCGGCCGTTGCCGGCGATGCCGGAAGGCTGCGCGATTGGCAACAGACCAATGCGAGCTTTTTCAATGCACTCCAGGTGGAACGCAATGTGATGTTCCTGATCCTCACGCTGATCATCGTGGTGGCGGCGTTCAATATCATTTCCAGCCTTATCATGCTGGTCAAGGACAAGGGCCGCGATATCGCCATTCTGCGAACCATGGGTGCGACGCGCGGGATGATCATGCGGATTTTCCTGATTGCCGGCGCCAGTATCGGCGTTATCGGCACGTGTCTCGGCGGCCTTCTCGGGTGGCTGTTCGCCACCAATATCGAGACCATTCGGCAAGGTATTCAGTCGCTCACAGGCACCGACCTGTTTTCCGCCGAGATCTACTTTCTCTCTCAGTTGCCGGCCAAAGTGGACTCCATGGAAGTCGTCTCCGTGATCCTGATGGCGCTGGTCTTGTCGTTTCTCGCCACCGTGTATCCGTCGTGGCGGGCGGCCCGCATCGACCCCGCCGAGGCCCTTCGCTATGAGTGAGCCGGTGTTCAGGCTCGCCGGTATTTCCAAGACCTATCATCAGGGCCTGAAATCGCTGGAGGTTCTGCGTGGCGTGGACCTGCAGGCGGGAGAGGGCGAAATCGTCGCTCTCGTCGGACCGTCGGGCGCGGGAAAATCCACCTTGCTTCACATTGCCGGACTGCTCGAGCGCCCCGACGCCGGTGAGGTGTATCTGTCCGGAGAAGCGTGCGGCAAACTCGGCGAGGATGGCCGCACCGATCTCCGCCGTCACAACATCGGTTTCGTCTATCAGTATCATCACCTGCTGCCCGAGTTTTCGGCCCTGGAAAACATCGCGCTGCCGCAAATCATCAAGGGCGTGAGCAAGAAGATAGCGTATGAGCGCGCGGGCGAGTTGCTGGATTGGCTGGGGTTGGCCGAACGGGCAACCCATCGCCCCGGTCAGCTCTCCGGTGGAGAACAGCAACGGGTCGCCATCTCCCGGGCACTGGCAAACTCGCCCAAGGTTCTGCTCGCCGACGAACCCACCGGAAATCTCGATCCCCACACCGCCGACGAGGTGTTTCAGGTGCTGTTGAAACTGGCACGCGGTGCCGGACTGGCGGCTGTCATCGCCACCCACAACCCGCTCCTGGCGTCGTTGATGGACAGGGCCGTTCGGTTGGAAGACGGTCACCTGGAGCCCGAGACGCAAACCGCCGTCGCGCCGGGGTAAGGCAGAATGATCGCCGTGGGTTTGGTTGCAGGTTGGATAAGTGAATAATTTCCTGGGGATAACTGGCACCTGACGCGTTGCCTCGAGTGACTCGTGTACGCCGCTGTGGAATTCTATATCGATGGCACTCGCTGATTTCGTTCATCTTCGCGTACACACTGCCTATTCGCTGTCCGAGGGCGCGGCGCGCGTCAAGGAACTGAGCGAGCTTTGCGTCAGCAACCGCATGCCGGCTGTGGCGATTACCGATTCCAGCAATTTGTTTGGCGGCATGGAGTTTTCCACCACGCTCGCCAAGGCGGGTGTTCAACCAATCATCGGCTGCCAACTCCAGTTGTCGCGCGAGACCCAGGCCGGTGCGTTCGCCCAGAGCCGGAGCGCGGCGCAGGCAACGGCCGATGCTATCGTGGTGCTGGTTCAGAGCGAGAGCGGCTATCGCAATCTGCTCAGGCTGCTCGCCATTGCCCATGTCCATTCCCAGGAGCTCGACGAACCCCAGGTATCTCTCCAGGCGCTGTGTGATCACAGTGACGGGCTGATCATGCTCACCGGCGGGGCCCAGGGGCCGCTGGGCCAACTGGTACTGCATGGACGGGAAAGTGAGGCCGCGGCCTTGCTTGGCACGCTGAACGACGCGTTTCCCGGGCGTCTTTACGTAGAACTGCTGCGTCACGGCCTGGAAAGCGAGGCGGTGAGCGAACCGGAGATGATCAGACTCGCCGAAACGTTCGATCTGCCGCTGGTGGCCACCAACGAGGTGTTTTACCTCACACCCGAAATGTATGAGGCCCACGACTCGTTGATTTGTATCGCCGAGAGCGCGCATGTCTCCGATACCGAGCGCCGGCGCCTGACGTCCGAGCACTACTTCAAGACCGCCACCGAGATGCGTGCGCTGTTTTCCGATCTCCCCGACGCGGTGGATAATACGGTGCTTATCGCCAAGCGCTGCGCGTTCATGATCGAAGCCATCGATCCCATTCTTCCGGCCTACGGCAAGGGTACGGGAGCCAGCGAGGAAGACCTGCTTCGCGCCGACGCCCGTGAAGGGCTCGACGGCCGCCTCGAGGCACAGGTGTGGACGGCGGAGATGTCCCCGGACGAGCGGGAGAAAGCCGCGCAACCCTATCGGGAGCGACTGGAATACGAACTCGACGTCATCTGCCAGATGGGATTTCCCGGCTATTTCCTGATCGTCGCCGAGTTCATCCGATGGTCCAAGGAGCGCAACATCCCGGTGGGGCCGGGCCGCGGATCGGGCGCCGGCTCGGTTGTCGCCTGGGCGTTGACCATCACCGACCTGGACCCGCTGCGGTTCGGTTTGCTGTTCGAACGGTTTCTCAATCCCGAGCGGGTGTCCATGCCCGACTTCGACATCGACTTCTGCCAGGATCGCCGCGACGAGGTCATCCACCATGTGCAGGAGAAGTACGGCCGCGACC
>CAKZLS010000567.1 GCA_937127205.1 uncultured Rhodospirillales bacterium | reverse complement strand
TGCCTCAGACAGCTTTTCCGAGCTTTCCGCCTGAGCGAGCCGCATTTCTTGACGGACCAGCGTGTTTATTCCCGTAAACACGTCTGAAAGCAGTGATTTAATAGGCCGATCCTGAGTTGCCATCGACTTGATCCTTTCCCTTGATTGTTCCTGTCCGCGCGATGCTAGCACACGCTTGGCATGCCGGCAGGCAAGCGCCATAGAGACGGGATAACGCGTTTAGGCGCGGAGAGTTCCAAAACGAACCGTGCTCGTCCTGATCGTTTGTGCGCACGGTGTTTTGGAACTTTTCGGGATCGATAAGTGTTATTGTTGCCCAATCACTGCAATCTGCGTGACTGAAAAACTCACGCGGGCTTAAAGCCGGTGGAAAAGCAATCCGAGGGGGAGACGCGCGTTATGACCCGGGTCGTGGATGGATCAGACAATTCGGATTATTGCCGCGTGTTCGAAACGTTGCTCGGCGTCCCGTTTACCGAGGGTAACCGGATCGACGTCCTCCGTAACGGATGCCAAATTTTTCCCGCGATGCTGGAGGCGATTGAGAACGCGAGCGAAAGCGTTGAGTTCCTTACATTCGTTTATTGGACCGGCGACATAGCCGACCGCTTCGCCAAGGCGCTAGCGAAGCGCGCCGAGGCCGGGGTCGAGGTCAGGGTTTTGCTGGATGCCTTCGGGGCCGCGGAAATGTCTCAGCCACTCGTCGCCGACATGGAAGAGGCGGGCGTCGAGGTGCGATGGTTCCGGCCGCTGGCCAATTGGAAGGTTTGGAGCAGCGACAATCGCACCCACCGCAAAGTTCTCGTTACTGACGGCCGGGTCGGCTTTACCGGTGGCGTTGGGATCGCCAAGGAATGGGAAGGCGACGCGCGGGACGAGACCGAATGGAGGGATACGCATTTTTGTATTCGCGGTCCGGCGGTCCATGGTCTTCAAGCTGCGTTTTACGGCAACTGGGTTGAAGCTGGCGGCCTGATGTCTCAGGCGCTGGACACGGTCGCGCCCCTGGAAAGCGTCGGCGAAGCGCGTATCCAAGTCATCCGCGCCACCGCGGCGGTGGGCTGGAGCGACATTGCGTCGCTTCTGCAAACGATCATCTGTGGAGCCCAGAAAAGCCTTGGATTCGTCACGCCGTATCTTGCGCCCGATGAGGCTTCCACTCGATTATTGGTCGAAGCGGCGAACCGCGGCGTGGATATCGATCTGATCATACCGGGTCCCCACAGCGATCAACGCATTTCCCGGCTGGCAGGTGCGAGCGAATTGCAGCAGCTGTTACAAGCCGGCGTCAATATCTGGCGATATCAACCAACCATGATCCATGCCAAAATCGTGATCATCGACGGGATTCTTGCGTGCATCGGCTCAGCAAATCTCAATCATCGTTCTACTCTCAAAGACGACGAGATCGCCTTGGTCACCGATTGTCATGAAACCGTCTCTACCCTGGAGCAGCACTTCGACGATGACTTGCGCCAGTGCGAGCGGCTCGATTTCGAGGCGTGGCGGAAACGCGGGATTTTGCGCCGGTCGGCAGAGGGCCTGGCCCGCTTGTTTAGCCAGCAAGTTTAGGGCGTGGCCCGCTTGTTTAGGCATCAAGTTTAGCGGCCCGTCATGCCAAAATCGTGTCGGAGGAGCGCGATCGACCTTGGCCATCGAAGTGTTCGATCAGGAGGTGAACGTTTTTTCGATTGGCCTTCCACTGGATGTCGGCCAGGTCGCCGACAATCGGGACCGTTCCGAGCGCCGCGTCCACCGCGATATTCTTCATCATGTTAAGCAATACGCGTTTGGGGACGCCGAGACGCCGGCCTTCAAGCACGATGTAACCGGACAACGCCGCACCGGCCAGATCTCCGATGCCAGGCAGCAGGCCGACCACAGCGTCCAAACCGAACCGCACGTTGGTTCCCGGAATTCCGTATCGATCATCCAACAAGGCTGCCAAGGCGCCAAAGCCGACGCAAAGATTTACCGGGGCCACGTGCAGCGTCGTGACCGACACCGTTGGCCGCGACGACTGTGTGGAAGGGTTGCTCGCCATAGGTTGAGGTCATGATCTTTCCAGTACATGTTGCTGGCTGTGGGTTTTCATGCTCAACGCGCGAAACTCAGAGATGGTTCCATGGTTTGCCGGTTTTGCCGTGACCCGAACCTGGTACCAACCTATTGGCCGCGGCGATCTGTGAACTTTCAACAGATTGTCCACTCGGTCCGAACCGAGGAATCTGATGTTGCCAAAACGTCAGAGTTCGAAGGAGGAACGAATGGACATCCACAAAAATGCCCGCCTGACACCGCATAGTCGAGCCGAACTGGTGCGCCGCGTGCTTGAAGAAAGACAAACGCGGATGGCTGTGGCCACCCCAATTCGTTATGACCCGCCCGTCGTCGGGCTCCCGCATTGAACTCCTGCAGCAAGCGATTTCGGAGGCAATGGGGATCTATAGGCACTCGGTCTTAGCAATTGGGCAATGAACAGTAGGGGCGCGCATGGCCGAACCTGGCGACGACCCGGCCGTTCGCCGAAAAAAATCTCGACCGACCCGGAACCAAAACGTCCGATGGGAGTTGTCATGGTGAAACCCCGTGAGTATGCGCCTCCCCATACCCCTCCCACATGCATCCTCATCCCTGTTCTCCCCCGGTTCGTGGCACCGAACCGGGGGATATTTTCCCTTTCAAGAGATGTGTTCGTCCGCAACGCGACGAATCGGCACGCCATGTCTGGAGGGGTGGGCGTTACCGTCGGCGGCCGCTCAGGAATTGGCTCACCGGCGCCAGCCGGTCGGTCGCGTCGCAGATTACCTTGAGGCTTGCCAGGATCGGGACCGCCATCAACGCACCGGCGACGCCCCATATCCAGCCCCAAAAGATGACCGAGAGAAACACGGCGATGGGGTTAATCGTCAAACGGCGGCTGAGAATCGCTGGCGTGACCAAATAGGCCTCAAGGGAATTGATCGCGATGTAAATTGCGGGAGCAAGCAGTGCTTCCATGGGCATGGTGTAGGTGACGAGACCGACGATGGTCACAATCAGGCTCCCGGCAACAGCGCCGAGATAGGGAATGAAATTGAACAGTACCGCCATGGCACCCCACAAGGCTGGGTTGGGAAGTCCGATGACATACATCGCGACGCCGATAGCGACGCCAAGGCCTAAATTGATCAAGATCACCGTTAACAGATAATCCGACACCCCGTGCTGAACGTCGCTGGTTACCTGAAGTGCCTGTTTCTTGTCCCGCAGCGTTGGCAGGGCGAGAACGATGTTTTCGCGGAGCATGGTGCCGGTAGCGAGCAGAAAATAAAGCAGAACGAATATAATCACGGCGCCCCATGCCACATCGCTCAAAACAACAAACGTCTGAGTGAGAACTTCGACGAGGGTCACGCGTGACGCTTCGGGTGGGCCGGGCTGGGGCGGAGAGCGGGACTGCTTAAGGCTGGTGACACTGACCGTCGGCGTGCCGTCCGCATTCGCCTGGGTTTCCTCGACAATTTCTTCGACCGCCTCTTTTGCGTCCTTGATCTCCTCAATGGGGGCCTTGATTTTCTCCTGCACCTCCGCGACCACGCCGGGCATCTCAGAGATCCATTTTGCCGCTGGATCGGCAAGAAAGAAAATCCCCACAGTAAGCGCCGCAAACAGAGCGAGAACAACGATCCCGGCGGCGATCGCTTCGGGAATCTTGGCGCGGCGTAGCAGACGGGAGGCCGGTTGCAGGAGGAGGGCCAATATCACAGCCGCCGTCACTGGTATAAGGATGTCCTGGGCGATGTGGAGCGTGTAACAGACCGCAAGGATAAAAAGACCGGCGGTTGAAAACGACAGGATCCGTGAAGAACCCGGAGCTCGCTCGTGGGTGCCGGAGGCATCCGACCAGGGCCGCTCGTTCTTTTCATCCATCTGACTTCTCAAAGGCTGTTTCCCTGCGCGGCGGACTTTTCTTGATCGCAAGGTAGCCCACCGATTTCTCAACGGGAGTAACGGTTAACGAGGGTTCAAAGTTCCCGTACGCATCGGAAACCGCGATCGACGGCAAACGAAATCCGCCGGTAACGATGGGGCCGGGCCGCTCATTAGCGTTTTTCTTCGACCCTCTTGGAACTTCGGCCCAAGCGCCGCGTTAACCTAGGCAAATGCATTGTTGTCAGTACAGGGATCCGGAAAAGGGAAGGCGACTAAACGCATGACCATGACAAAAAGCACCGATGAGGAGGCCTTGACGATGCACGGACAACGGCATTGTTCGAACGTCATCTCGTTGCGCGGCAGCGAGCCCCTCATTCGCAAGCTGACTTCGGCCGGCCTACTCGCGGATCGCGACATAAAGGTCCTCGAGCGATCGGGAGTCCGCACCATTGCCGGAAAGCAAGATATCTATTCCGAAGGTGATTCCATGGGCGACATTCTGTTTTTACGGGAAGGTTGGGCCTTCCGGTATCGCCTGCTTGGAGACGGACGCCGACAAGTTGTTAACTTCTTGGTACCGGGCGATTTGATTGGACCGTTCACGCCGACCGCGAAGCAGTTTGCCGCCACACTGACGGGTTCGTCGGTGTGGCGCGTGTCTCGCCGTGAGATCGCGGACTCCAACCGCGAGTGTCCGGCGTTCTCTGCGGCAGTCGAGGCGCTGATCGCAGCGGAGTATGATTTGCTCGCCGAACGGACGGTTAGTTTGGGACGACGCAACGCCAAGGAACGGATGTCCCATTTCCTGCTCGAATTCTTCGAGCGTCTCCAACGCGTCGGCCTCGTTTCGGACAATTCGTTCGAACTGCCGCTGACGCAAGAAATGATGGGAGACGCCCTTGGTCTCAGCGTCGTTCACGTCAATCGTACCTTGAAGGCTCTTCGCAAGGATGGCCTGGCGACCGTCGCATTCGGACGCGCAACAATCCATGATCCAGAAGCGCTTTCATTGGTGGCCGATACCGAAGACGGCTCTCACCTGCCGCATGAGCAGGTAACCGAGGTTACCGCTTTGCATTAATCGAAATCTATGCCGCCTTTGCGGTCTAACTGCCAGGCGATGCGGTGGGTAGCCATGCGAGCAAGTCCAAACAACGCTGATCCCAAGCCATACTAAGGAGTTTGTTTTGCCCGAACGTGTAAAAATCATCTGTCCCAAGTGCGAAAGTATCATTGCTGTCGCACCGAAGTCGGGCTTGTCTGAAACAGATCTTGTGTGCAGCAATTGCGGAGCCCATTTGCGAGGATCTGGGCCGTTGGAGGAGGCAGTCGACAAGATTAAGGAAGTCGTGGAAGACTCCGAGCAAGAGATCCAGGACGAAGTCCGGTTCCGCTAAGACAAGGTTGAGGTGGCAGAAACGATAAGCTGGGACGCCACCGTCTACCAGATCAGCAAATTGTGATGCCGAGATGAGAAAGGGTTTATGATGACGGCACAAAATCACACCGAACGAGTCTCGCGCGCTCCGACCGACCGCGGCCATAACACGAACCCAACTCTTGATCCTGAAGAAGTGCGCGCGGGCGAAGTTGCTCTCAAGAGTCCGCGTCAACGGTGGATTTATTTCGCGGCGGTCGTGGGGGCGATCATTCTTGCCGGGGTCATAACACTGACTGTCTACTGAGACATCCGGCGGGGGCGGGGATCAAGCCAGTCAGGGCGTCGACACCATGCTCACGACCGTTGGAACTTTGAAGGGGCGGCGGCTAAATGAAACCGTTGCCCACCGCCCCGTTCACAGTCACAGTCCGGGCTAATGGCAACGGAACACGTGACGTTAGTCATCGTCGCTATCGTGAGTTCGGCAAAGACCAACCTTCTCGATTACCCGTTGCAAGACTATGCCGGCGCTGAACTCCTCAATTGAGGTGCTTCCGTCTCGAGTCTGGCGGCGACGAAATCCCAGTTGATCAGGTGATCCAAAAACGTCTGTACAAAATCGGCACGGCGGTTCTGGTAGTCCCAGTAATAGGCATGCTCCCAAACGTCGCAAGTGATCAGTGGCCACAAGTCACCATTGATCGGTGTCTCCGCGTTCGAGGTCGAGATTACTTGCAGCGTGCCATCGGCGGCCACCACCAGCCAGGCCCATCCGCTGCCGAAATGACCCGTGGCGGCGTCCTTGAATTGCTTCTTGAAATCATCGATGCTCCCGAAGTCGCGATTGATCCAAGAGCGGATTTCGTCGTTCGGCTCCGTGGGACTTGCCGACATGCTCGCCCAGAAGAAGTCGTGATTCCATACCTGGCCGGCGTTGTTGAAGATGGCTCTCATTTCGGGTTTGCCCGAGGCCGCCTGGATGATGACGTCAAGGGTCATGTCCTCCATCCCCGTGCCGCCGACCAACTGATTGAGCGTATCGACGTATTTCCGGTGATGCTTGTCGTGATGCAAGCGTATCGTCTTTGCCGAGACGTGGGGTTCGAGACTGTCTTCTGAAAACGGAAGCGGCATCAATTCAAACATTGGTTCCTCCTTGGTAGCGACATTAGCGTCGGCTTACGCACCCAATGGACGCACTCTTGCATTTTGCCAGTCTATCGACATTCACCCAGGTTAAGGGCCCGTTCGATGAGGGCTATTCTTGCGATCCATTCACTCAGGTTAATGCAGACCTGAGCGACGGCGGGCACGGTTCGATCCTGGTCGAAAACTCGCTTCATGGGAGAATGATCGATGCTCAATGCTCAAGATCGAAAAAGAGTGACCGCGCCAGTACTCGCGGTGGTCACGGCCTTTCTAGTCACCGGATTGGCGCCATTTCATGCTGCGGGGACGGAGCCGGAAATGACCGATCTCACCATCGGCGATGCTGTCGAGGATCAGTTATACTTGGACCAAGCGGTCCCCGCATACGCGATCGAGGCCAGCGCGAAGGACGGAATTGTGACGCTGACGGGTACTGTTTCCAACATCCTCGCCAAGGAGCGGGCCGCAAAGATCGCCGAAACCGTCAGGGGTGTTCGGGCGGTGATCAATACCATCACCGTCAAACCCGCCACGTCGCCAACCCCCATGGAACTCGAAAAGGATATTGTCACCGCGCTCGAAGACAATCCCGCCACCAAGACCTGGGAGATCATCCCGAAAGTAGACGGGGAGGGCTTGGTAACGCTGTCCGGAAGGGTCGATTCATGGGCCGAGCGAGAGCTGGCGGGGAAGGTGGCGAAGGGTGTCAGAGGCGTAACCGACGTACGAAATACCATTGAAGTCGACACCGCCGAGATGCGTTCGGACGCCGATATTCGGGCGGACATCCAGCGCTCGCTCCGCTGGGATGCGCTGGTTGACCATGCGGAGATCGGCGTGACCGTCGAAGATGGGGTGGTCCGTCTCGGCGGAACCGTTGGCAGCGCATCGGAGTGGCGTCGAGCCGCGGCTCATGCCTGGACGGCTGGTGTCAAGTCGGTCGACGCGGTCCAACTCGTGGTCGCGAAATGGACCCGCGATCCGACGCTGCGGGAGGGCAAATATGTCATCGAATCGGAAGACGAGGTTATCGATGCCGTTCGCCGCGCGTTGGAGTTGGATCCTCGGATCAATGCCGAGACCGTCGATACCTCAATGGTCGCCGGCATGATCGTCTTGCGGGGAGCCGTGGACAGCGTGCGGGCAAAACGCGCGGCTACCGACAACGCGCGCAACACCGTCGGCGTCCAAGATGTTCTCAATCGCTTGCGGGTTCGGCCGGAGGGCGAGCAGCGCGCGGATGCCGACATAGCGGAGAGTGTTCGCCAGGCATTGACGCGCGACCCTTATGTCGAGCGCTTCGAGATCGCCGTGACGGTGACCAGCGGCGTTGCCTATCTCGAAGGCGCGGTCGACAGCTATTTCGAGAAAGCGCGAGCCGACGATGCGGCCGCCGGCGTCGCCGGGGTGGTCGAAGTCGAGAACAACGTGGAGGTCCGGCGGCCCGACAAGCCGTATGCTTACGATCCCCATCGGGACGACATCTATGTCTATGATTTCGATTGGTATGGGTATCAGCCTCGCGCGACGCTGGTCAGTGATGCAGTAATCAAGCGCGAGGTGGAGCGCGAATTATGGTGGAGTCCGTTCGTCGACTCCGAGAATATCACTGTCACGGTCGACCGTGGTGTCGCGACCCTTGAGGGCACCGTCGAAACCTGGGCCGAACACGTGGCGGCCCGCGAGAACGCCTTCGAAGCCGGAGCCGTTTGGGTTGTCAACGATCTGAGCATAACGGGACAGGGCGGTGACACTTGATTGACCGGGAAGGCGGCCGCCGATGGTAAAGAACGTGGATGTGGCAATCATCGGAGCGGGGACCGCCGGGCTCCATGCGTTATCCGAAGTGCGCCGGGTTACCGACAACTTCGTCGTTATCGATGGCGGCACATTGGGCACAACGTGCGCACGGGTTGGCTGCATGCCTTCGAAGGTTATGATTCAAAGCGCGGACGACTTTCATCGGCGGCAGGCCTTTAAAGCCGAAGCGATCACCGGTGGGAGCGGTCTGAGCCTGGACGCCAGCCACGCCATGAAACACGTAAGATCGCTGAGAGACAGGTTTGTTTCGAGCGTGATGGAGAATTCGCTGGACCCGCTTGGCGACAAGCTTATCCGCGACTTCGCTGAGTTCCTAGAGCCCGATCTGCTCCTCGCTGGCGACCAGCGCATCCGTTCAAAAAAGGTAATCATCGCCACCGGTTCCACGCCAGCCATTCCTAAGCCCTGGCGACGCTTCACCGATTGAATCGACACCACGGACACCATCTTCGAACAAACGGAATTGCCAGCCCGGATCGCCGTGCTGGGGTTGGGCGCGGTCGGCCCGGAACTGGGCCAGGCCCTGAGCCGCATGGGGATCGCGGTTACGGGTTTCGATGCCCTTGACCGCGTCGGCGGTCTCGAGGATCCAGCGATCAATGAACTGGCCATCGAACTCCTCGGCCGCGACATGGCCTTGCACCTGGGGGCGACAGCCGAGATCGAAGAAGATGGCGAATGCTTGCCCGTTGCGGCGAACGGCAAGTCGGCCAGTGTCGACAAGTTGCTGGTCTGTGTGGGCAGGACCTCCAATCTGGATCGGCTGAAGGTGGAGCGCCTGGGCGTCGCGCTAGATCAAGACGGCATGCCTCCGTTCGATCGGGAAACCGTGCAGGTCGCGGACCTCCCCATCTGTATTGCCGGTGACGTCGACGGTGAACGGCCCGTTTTGCATGAAGCGAGCCACGAGGGCCGGGTGGCCGGCTACAATGCCGTTCACGAACCGAGCACGCCTTTTCGCCGGAGAGCGCCGCTCGCCATCGCCTTTACCGATCCCAACATCTGCGTCGTCGGCGAAACCTGGGACAACCTCAAGGATCGAGACGTGGTGGTAGGCGAAGCGGGCTTCGATTCCGGTCGGGCGATGATCATGCTGCGGGAGGATGGCTTCCTCCGTTTCTATGCGGATGGCGCAACGGGCGGGTTGCTGGGCGCGGCCATGATCGCGCCTCAAGGCGAACATATCGCTCATCTGTTGGCGTGGAGCATTCAGAAGGGAATGACGGTCTTCGACCTGCTGGAGATGCCGTTCTACCATCCGGTGATTGAGGAAACACTGCAGGCCGCCCTTACGGATGCGGCCGGGAAGATGGAAACCTGTACCGACCAACCGGCGGGCTTAGCTTCGACGTAACCGGGCCGAGGTTCACTGCGGATCAATCCTTTCCGTATGGGTCCGGCGTCGGTTTGCCCTTGCTTTCATCCGGCTCGTCGGACTGCAAGCTATAGGCCGCGATGGCCCCTTCCAATTCCGCCAGTTCGGAATTGCTTTCCACCGTTGCGCCATTATTGCGCAATTGATTGGCCTGCCCGAGAGCCTTTCGATAGGCCTCCAGTGAGTTGATCTTCAATGCCGTTCTCCGACCGTCTGGTTAAACCGGAACCCTACTGGAGATGTTTGGCGAGGACAACACGGCAGCGCGCGCGTCCACTTCCTCCGCCTTTGCGTACGGCGAGGACGGCCAGCGATTATCCCGGACCGGCTGATATGGGGGCAGGCTTCCATTGATTGACGAAGCTGTCACGGACTTCATGTCCGGCCACGGATCCCTTCGCCAGCGTCGGACGAGCGAGACCTTTCCGGGGGCTCCCTTCGCGTGCGCGATGATGTGACCAACCAAACCAGCCAGCCGATACCCAGAGCCAGCAGAACGATCATCAGTGGCGGAACGATGACCCCAACCACCCACATATCGCTGCGGAAATGGTGGGCAAACGGTTGGGCGACCAGCATGTAGGTGGCGGCGATAATCGCCAGGGCGATCCAGGCGGCGAAAGTCCGTCGCCGCCAGCGACCTGCCGCTTCTCTCCGTGAATGCTGCAACATGATAAGTCTCCCATCATAAACATCATCTGCGATTGCAGGGCAAGACGAGGCGTGCCGCTTCGCCCGCGCTTATCCCAGCTTATGATGCCGTCTCGGTGCACGGCTTTAACATAGAGCAATGCGGGGCCCCGTTTGCAGTGAGACAATTCAATCAAAAGAGTTCATCGCGTTAGCTTGAACATCGTTCCGGAGTCACCTGATCATGTTTCTCGAAGTCGTGCGTTCCGAAGGGCTGGGTCACCTCTCATACATTTTCGGCGATGGCGGCCAGGCGGCGGTGGTCGATCCGCGCCGCGATTGCGACGTTTACCTGGATATCGCGTACCGCGAGGGCGCCCGTGTCACCCACGTCTTCGAAACCCACCGAAACGAGGACTATGTCATCGGATCGATGGATCTGGCGAGCCGAACCGATGCCACGATCCTTCACGGGAACGCCTTGCCCTTCGGCTATGGAGAGGAGGTAAACGAGGGCGAAACCTTCGAACTGGGCGACATCCGTCTGACGGTGCTGGAGACACCGGGCCATACCATGGAAAGCATTTCGCTGGCGCTTACCGATACCGGCTTCAGCGACGAGCCGATTGCGGTGTTCACCGGAGATGCCCTGTTTATTGGCGACGTCGGGCGGACTGATTTTTATCCCGACCGCGCAAAGGCGGTGGCGGGACTTCTCTACGATAGCATATTCGAGAAGATTTTGCCGCTCGGGGACCACGTTATCCTTTACCCGGCGCACGGTGCCGGCTCCGTGTGCGGGTCGGGCATGGCGTCCCGGGAATTTTCAACTCTTGGATATGAGCGCAAGCACAATCCGGTGCTTCAACTCACCGATCGCAACGCGTTCGTCGAGCACAAAGTAAGCGAACACCACTATCAGCCCCCGTATTTCTCGAAGATGGAGACGCTCAATCTGGAGGGGCCGCCGCTCCTGGGAACCGTTCCCAAACCAAGGCCGCTGAACACCGAGGAGTTTGCCACCCACTTGGCTGCGGGTGTCATCGCGGTTGATATTCGAAGTCCAGAGGCCATTGCCGGAGCGCACATACCGGGATCGCTTGCGATTCCGTGCGAAATGCTCCCGGCCTTCGCCGGCTGGTATCTGCCATACGGCGGTTCGGTCGCGTTGGTGGCCGCGGGTTACGGCGACGCGCAATTCGCCGTTTGCCACCTCGCCCGTCTGGGATATGACAACGTCGTTGGTTTCCTCGACGAGGGATTGCACGCCTGGGAAGTAAGCGGCAGGGATTACGACACGATTGCGGTGCTGCACGCTAAGGAACTGAAGTCCAGGATTGAGTCCTCGGAACCATTCGTGCTGCTTGACGTACGGGCACGCGACGAAGTCGAGGCGGCGCGCCTGCCCGACTGCACACACATCTATGTGGGCGAGCTTCCCGAGCGGTTGGACCATATCCCCTCCGACCGCCCCATCACCACGTTTTGCGGCAGCGGCCAGCGCGCCATGGTTGCCGCTTCCATTCTCAAACGCCACGAGCTCGCGGATGTAGAGGTGTGTCTGGGATCGATGGCGGCCTGCCGGGCCATCGGCTGTGCGATCGAAACAGGGTAATCTAGCTCCATTTGTGCAGCCGAACAACGACGTCGTCGGTATGTAAACCGGGATCGGTGCAACCCTGGTGACGCGCATCGCAGCTGATCTTTTCATTCTCCAGCGTCGGCACGTGAAAGAGCATGGTGAAATGAGGCACGAGATGGAAGGAGACGTTCCCAACGGTCGCTGCCATCATGGCCCAAGGAAATGGAGGATTAGGGGCAAGTAAGCCGAACCGCCTTTGAGACTGATCGGCTGGGCACTGACCGGCATCCGGCCACAGTTCATCAACGATCAAACAAAGAAGCCTGAACAAAGAAACCGACCGGATAGAAAAACCCGGTCGGTTCTTTGTAAACGCATGGTAAGGGGCGGGGGGTAACCCGCACCCTCCTCTACAAAGGCTCGGCTATTTGGTCTTACCGCTGCCCTCGCCGCCGACGTTGCCGGGCAGCCGCTTCTCTACAGGTGTGCTCTCTGTTGCGCCGGCGCTCGTGTTATAACCGGACTCGGCAGGAACACCGACTGCGGCGGCGCTTCCTTCAGTGCCAACGTTGCCTGGCAGCCGGTCCTGGTCCTTAGTCAACTGCGAATTACCCTTGTCGCTGTGGTCACGCTGATCGATCAGGTTCTTATCTCGGGCAAAGTTGCCGGCCGCGCCTTCGCCACCGGTGTTGCCTGGAAGTTGGCCCACGCCCGGCGATTCCGGCTTGCTCTGTCCAGCCATGGCGCTTGTCGAAAATGCGGCGAGACCTAGGGCGAGAGCGATTGCTGTTGCGGATCGTAAACGCATGATAGCATTCCTTTCTGTTCAGCAGTTGGGGGCAACGGAGACCCCTGTCTCCACCCCACGGATTGACGCAGCCCTCGACCTCGGCAGGGCCGTTGGACGACAGCCAATTTTAACTCGATTGACTTCATTATGGCAGAGGGCGCCAGGCTGACCATTAACTTAGGACAAGTTGATTCAAAGGCCGCTCGCCGCCGGCGATCATGGCGACCGCTCCTCCCTTAGATTGATCTTCGCCTCTGGGGTGGGGTTCATGTCGAGTGTAGCAACCCGTACGCCGAGTGATCATCCGCCAAGCTCAGCAACGTCGTACTCGCAAGCATGGCGAGGTTTGCTCGTCCACTATTACCAAACACTCCGCCGCCGGAAGGATGCTGAATAAGCGCATTCAAACGAGAGAAGCCTGGTTTTCCTCGGCGTTTCCTCCGCGCGTTTTTCCGCCGTCTGCCTACAACCGCAGGTGCACTTCCACCGTTGCAAGATCATTGGGGCTCTTTCGTCGAGTGAATCCGAGCTCATCACATAGCGTTAGCATTGAAACGTTTGCACGCGTCACTTCGCCGACGATATCCTTGATACCGCGTCCGCGGCCGTGATCAATGATCTGCTCCATAAGATACTTGCCCAATCCAAGCCCTTGCATGTCACTGCGCACCATGACCGAGTACTCACCTTTTTCCCCTTTTGGATCGGTGATGACCCGGACAACGCCAAAGATTTCGGCTTTGTCCGCGTGGTCTCGCTCTACAAGAACGAAGGCCGTCTCATGGTGTTGATCGACGTTGGCAAGACGTTCGGCCATTGAATCACTGAGGGTCCCAGTGGACTCATGGAACCGCATACGAACATCCTCCGGTGACATCCGTTCGACGAGGTCTATCAGAGACTCCTTGTCTTCAGGGCGCACGGGTCGCAATCGCAGCTTCAAGCCGTCGGAAAGGTCCAGGTCTCGCTCGTGGCTTTTTAGTCGAGGGGGCATGAGCGGGATACTCCTTTTGCGGTTTGAAAGCCCCGGTGAATGTTTGAGCTGTTTGAACCGAGCACAGAGCCAGCGGGTGTGCACGATGATGGCCGGTGGAAAGCAATTTCCCTTGAACAAGATTGGCCTGATTTCAATATCGCACGGGTGACAGTTTCGATCGGCATAAGAATTAATGCGGTAGCGTCGACTCCGCGTTTTAAACCTTGAACGCTTTGTTCAAAACGCCGTGGGAAGCGCGCCACGCTCGACCGGCAGATGGCGATAGGGCGTGCATTCAGTGACGCCGAGACGCTCGGCAACCCGGCCACGGTAATCTCAAAACTGCGGAGCAACGCCCGCGCTTCGTCCAGAGCGCCATCCCCGCGCTTCGTCCAGAGCGCCATCGTTGAGCAGTGTGGAACAGCCACCAGCGCGGACGCGCGCCCATGCAGCCGTGAGAGCGGCCCGAGTGCGTCCACGGAAAACCGAGCCCTCGAATTCGGCAAACGCACCGTAGGTGTGTAAGACAAGCTTGCCGCCTGACATCCGAGTATCGATCGCTTCGGTGATCGAACATGGGTCGATGCCAAGTTGTCCCAGATCTGCCAATGTCTCAATCGACTGTTTCAACAACCGCGCCAACCGGTCAAGGTTGCACACCGCCAGCCTATCGCCATCTCACATGTATTCGATGGCCGCCTGCGGCTCTGGGCGGTTCCGCTGTGCACCCGACGCTTTCTCGACGAAAATCCGCTCACGTGATACCGCTTCGAGAGCATCTCGCTGCATGGCCAGCTTCTGTTCCCAAGTCGAGACGCGGGCATGTCCGATCAGAATCCCGAAATCTCCTACAATTCACCTCATTAATAACCTTTCGAGAGATTGGTTACAGGGGACCGATTTGAATGGCACTAAGTTAAGGGGCTTTAGCACGGATTTGAGGGGTGCGTTCGGTCCC